>JALNYD010000363.1 GCA_023230025.1 Candidatus Cloacimonadota bacterium
GCTTGAAGTAGAAAGTTGCCAATTAAGAATCAGATAAAGACAGCAGAATAGCGTATAAACAGGAGAGCGATAAATGGTTATCAGAGATTTTACAGAAATTGAGGCTTGGAAACAAGCCAGGATATTAGTTTCTGATATTTACAGAATCTGCAATGAAACAAAGCTATCTCGTGATTATAGCTTACGGGATCAAATCCAACGAGCAGCAGTATCGATCATGTCGAATATTGCAGAGGGATTTGATAGCAATTCCACCAGTTCATTCATCAATTTCCTGAGTTACTCCTTCAGGTCTGCTTCGGAAGTGCAGTCCCTATTGTTTGTTGCCCTGGATGTTGTATACATTGATTCCGATGTATTCGACAAGCTAATGGAACAAACCACTTCAGTAAAAAAGATGATTGGTGGCTTTATTCGATATCTCAAATCAAAACCCACAAAGTAGTATTGTGATAAGCACTGCACCGCATCACTGCATCACTACAGCACTAAAGAACTGCATCACTACAGCACTGCAGCACTGCAGAACTTAATACCCCTGTGAGCAACTATGAAAATCATTACTTACGGCACTTACGATCTCTTTCACTACGGTCACATGAACCTGTTAAAGCGGGCGCGTGAACTGGGTGATTTTTTGGTCGTAGCCCTTTCTACAGACGAGTTTAATCGCGTCAAAGGTAAAGAGTCTATCATGCCCTATTCCCAGCGTAAGGAAATCCTTGAAGCCATCCGCTATGTTGATTTGGTGATTCCCGAAGATAATTGGGAACAGAAAATCAACGATATCAAACAGTACGAAATCGATGTTTTCGTGATGGGCGACGACTGGTGCGGCCACTTTGATTTCTTGAAGGAATACTGCCAAGTGATCTATCTCCCGCGGACGGAAGTAGTATCGAGCACCATGCTAAAAGCGGCAATCAAGGATGCAGAGTGCACTTAGAGCTTTGCCAAGTATAGGCTCCCTCCTCGAGTTTATGAGACAATGTTAGACAATTAGTTGCCAGCTTGAAAGTTAGTCAGGCGTTGGTTAGAAGAGCATGGATCGTTTTGTAAGTAAAGCACATAGCCCTGCATTTGGGATTTACAAGGTTGAGCGCATCGCTGTTGAAGTATTTGCCTCCCTGGGAGTTGAAAGCGCTATCCCAATTATGCAAAAGCCAATCCATTTCATATCAATTACCAAATCTCGCATCGGAGTCCCCGGTGTTTGGCGCTTTCGACTTCCAGCAGCGGGGATGGGAAGGTGAACCGCATAACCAGTCTTTACCCACAAATGAACACGAATGAAAGATCACAAATGAACGCGAATGGCTGAAGAATGTCGATTTACGATTTACAATTTACAATGTACGATGTACGATTATGGCACGCAGATCGCGCAGATTACGCAGATTCTCAATTTTCAATTCTCAACGTGCGTAGCACTCCTTAATTGTAAATCCTACATTCTACATTCTAAATTCCCCCACTCTTCACCCTCACCAACAAGACTCTCTACGGAACAATATCTACCCGTACCCTATCTTTCCCCTCAATAGCTGTTTTGATCAGGATCAACTCCTCGTTGTGCATGCGGATGCAGCCTTCGGAAGCGTCGGTGCCGATGGAAGCAGGGTCATGGGTGCCGTGGATACCGATTCCGGTCCATGATTTTCCGGAGATTGTGCCGGTGGAATCGGTCTTGATGCTGATAAAGAAGGGACCGTAAGCGCCCCTGATCTGTCCTTTACCATCGCCAAAATCGTGAGTCCAATGGCGGGAATCTTTGATGGAATCTATCCAAAAGCTGCCTTCGGGAGTGGCATAATCCCATTCTCTGCTCTTATCGGCAGGGTTCTTGCCCAGGGCAACGCTATGGGAACTGAGCAATTCTCCATCTCGATAATGATGCAGCATGTGCTTGCTTTTCTCCACTAACAAGAAATCGCCGGGTGGGACGGGGGATGCTGTAACTGAGGTCAGGGATTCCGGCTGCGCTGATTGGGGGCTTTCCGCTGAAAGCTTGCTGTTGAGCCAGAAGAACGTGAAGCTCAGGATCACGCCCAGTACGCGTAACAAGAGCTGGATATCAGATGATAAGGATCTTAGTTTCATGAGTGCGAGTTTTTGGATACGCGCCGGTATGTCAATTGTTTTAGTGAACGGTGAACAGGATTCGACACGTCTCGTGTCGATCGAGGCTGGAGGCAGCGACAGAAAGCGACTCCGTCGTCTATGCAGACGAGGAGGTCTGATCCACCCCACAAAAATGCTGCGCATTTCCGCGAGGACCCCGGCAATCCTGGGGCGCAGCACACCCTAATTGTAAATCGTAAATCGTAAATCGTAAATCGTAAATTGTAAATTGTACATTGTAACTAGTCCATTTTCCAGCCAGTCCTGTCATTCGTGGTAGGTCTTTTCTTCTTCACCCCAATTTTCCCATTGACAACTAGGGGTGCGATGTTACCTTTGTCCAGAATGAGAAAAAGCTAAAGAGATAGATAATTTGAGATGAATGAAAGTGTTTCAAAGAGCGAAATATACGGCATTTGGTCTGGACGCATGACAGCTTTGGAGCTTGCCATTTCGGCAACATTCTTGAGTTGCGTTATTACTTCTTCATCCCCAGTTTCATGCTTGAAACTCACACTTTCTCATGCTCTCCAGCCATAGAGTGTAGATAATCTTCCACAACGGGAGCCATGTTTCGCCTGCCCTGCATAAGCGACGGGGCGAAGCTGTATTTACATCTACCACAAATGAACACAAATGAGAATACACAAATGAACACAAATACGAAAAGTGAGAGCTACCTATTCAAAGCTGAATGCT
>JALNYD010000362.1 GCA_023230025.1 Candidatus Cloacimonadota bacterium
GTCAACATTTAATCCGGTAGTGTCGAAGGTGACTTCCCAGGTGTTGACGCCATCTGCGCCCTTAACGACCTTAGTAGTAAGGCTGATGAAGGAAGCAGAGTTTACACTGCTCTTGTCAATTGCAGTGAATGCAGTTGAGAGAACATCAACAGTTACAGTTTCGCCTGCTTTGACATTGGTGGTACCTGATACCTTAAGAGCGGAGCCCTTGGTAACATCGGAAACCGGGTTCATGGTCAGGGTCTTCTGAGCAACGATGAATGTGAGTTTCACGTAGATATCATCGATGTTCTGATTGTCAAGCTGCTGGCAAAGTGCTTCTGCAGCATTGGAGCTCTGGCGATCCAGTGTGTAGAACAGAATGGCATTCGGAGCTGCGACAGTTACTGGGTTAATACCAGTTGTTGCTGCTGCTGCCTGACTGTTGTAAACGATTGCATAGTCTGTAACGACACCGGCAACAGTTGTCTGTGCAAACGGTGCAACGTTGTAAGCACCGTCATACATCGGGTGCTGAACAACAACGAAGTACTGACCAGCATCAAGAGCTGTGGTTGCGATTTCTACTTCATAGGAGGCATCATCTTCAACAGTAATGTCTCCGGTAGAGAAGTAGTTTGTACCAAAGACGTAGTACTTAAGATCATTGCCTGCAGCTTCTGCAGTTCCGGTGATCTTGATTTTATCACCCTGTGCAACAACGGACGATTCTGCAGTTGCAGTAAGGAACGGCTGTTTCAGCGGGAGTGATAAAGTTGCTGCATCTACATCATTCGCAAATTCAGGAACATCTGTTATGATCAGAGTTGGAGATGCGTAGACAGTATAGGTTCCTGCATCGAATTCATTCAGGAGTGTGATCTTCTTTTCCCAGGTATCATCGGATTTGACAGTCACAAAAGATGCACCGCCAAGAACATTGAGGTATCCACCTGCCGGAAGATGGGCACCTGCAACTGTAGCACCAAGGCTGGCTATTTTCTTGTTGGTTCCTTTGATATAAAGGTAGACCTTGTCACCACCAGTGGCTGTTCCAGAGAGAGTGATCTCATCTCCAACAAAGTAGGCATCCTTACCTGCAGTAATTGTCACCACTCCTTGCTCAACAGTTACTTTTGCTTTTGCAGTTGTAGTTGATGCGTTGAATGTGCCTGTGAAGGTGTAGGTCTTTGCATCTGCGTTGACAGTACTGTTAGCGGTACCGATCTCAACAGTACGAACACCGTTATCATCGAGCTTGACGGTAAAGTTCTTGGTAAGATTAAAAGTGTCTGCAGTAACATCGGACTGACCGGGAAGGACACGAATACCACTGTCTCCGCCAGTGACGTTGACGGTGACGTTGACCTTCGGCTCGCCCTTGATAGTTAACAGTACAGATTCGCCAAGAATTATCTTATCTTTGGAAGCGGTAATCGATGATGAAACAGTTGCTCCATAAATGAACGACACAACGTTGGAATTCTTGTATGTGCTGGATGCATAAGTAGACATGTTAGTTACTTGTGCATATACTTTCCAGGTTCCGGTTTCTGCACCAGTTAAATTAAGGGGGAGCTTAGCGGTGGTAAGATAGGTTCCGCCAGCATAGGCACCAGCAACCGACGTTGTTCCACCGGCCGGAGTCGTGAATACCAATTTGTACCCATAGGTTTTACCAGCAGAAGCTGCCTGACCTACGATGTTACTGCCAACAATAACGTCAAGTGGTTTACTGGTGGTAAGAAGGCTCTTACCTTCTGCAGATGTGCCACTATTGTTGAGGTAGACATTTAAGGTTGTTTTCGGGTAGAAAATCTGATAGGTGTCTCCACTTACGCCAGAATAATTTCCGACAAAAGTACCTACAACATCAGCAGTAATTCTACCTGCGAAGATAGTGTTAAGGGTAGTGTTTGAACCATCTTTAAGGACGATAGTCTCAAGAGCATCCTGTGAACCATCTACAGGTGCAATATACGGTACTGCAGATGCTACTCCGGCAAAGA
Source organism: Candidatus Cloacimonadota bacterium (assembly GCA_023230025.1). Lineage (GTDB taxonomy): Bacteria > Cloacimonadota > Cloacimonadia > Cloacimonadales > Cloacimonadaceae > UBA5456. Next base: position 1,989 of record JALNYD010000362.1, read on the forward strand.
GTGCCAGTGCGAGAACTGCAACAAGGATTGCTCCCATAATTTTAGTTGTTTTCAATTTCAATTCCTCCTAAATTAGGATAGTAAATTTGTTTGTGCATGTTTGACATGCGATACGTGATATTCGACATGCGTCGAATAAGCATTCTGCAAGGGTCATACTCCGATCAACGGAATATGCTTTGATATTTGATTATGTAATATAATAGACTTTGTGGTCATGGACCCATTCTCTGGCTAAAATCGACGGGAACGCACGCCAAAAGAGGAGACACGCATCCAGACGGACTTACCTTTCCGGCGAAATACCTATCTAAATTATTTCGACAAACGACGGATTCGGATTAGTGAAGATACGTCATTCGTGTAAGCCATGTGAGAGAGTATATTAATGAGAAAATCTATTATCTCACACTCCCCACTATTGTATACTATGCAGGCAGCGGAAAGGAAACCTGACCGGGCAACAATACCAGTATCTCAGAATGTGAAGAAGCGGGTTTTATCCTTGAAGAGAGGGAACCAGACCTATGATGATGTTTTGATACGAATGCTTGACACGATCGCGGTTGGTGAGAGGGAGAGGGAGCATGGAGTCGTATTTCTGTATGAAGCTCCGATACATGACGAGATAAAGAAACTGAAAAACCCTATTCCGCTAAAGATCGTGATCGATGAAAAAAATTCATTGATCCTTGTGAACAATGAGTATTCGATTCTTGTTGTCTGCAATAATCTGGTAGAAGGACTGCAGGAAGCGGCGCTGCAGTTTGCAGACGACTTCATGAATTATACCGATAATTCTCTCCCCATGACACAGGATGCACGGGAACTG
>JALNYD010000364.1 GCA_023230025.1 Candidatus Cloacimonadota bacterium
AGTAAGTCTGAATGCCGGTGAAAGCTATTCCTTCACGGTGGATTATTCACCGACCGCGGAAGGTACTCACACCGGATTGATCACCATTACAAATAATCTTGGTGGTGATGCACCAACTATCGACCTAAGCGGATCAGCTTACGATCCAGTAGTTTCCAGTTTCCCTTGGAATGAAAACTTCGATGCTATCGCCGTAGGTGCCATGCCCGCAAACTGGACCCTCTTCGAATCCCACACCGGTACTGATGCCCGGGGTTGGATTGCTGGCGAAAACATCGTCGCAAACTCCCTGCCCAATGCCGCCGTGGTATATTATCACAGCAGCTATGCCAAGGACGAATGGATGATCACTCCTCCCCTCGCCTTGGAAGGCGGACAGCTCTACACCCTGTCTTTCGCCATGAAAGCTCCAGGTTGGGAAGGCGCTCCCGAAGCCCTGAAAGTACATTTCGGCACCGAAGCTACCATCGCCGGAATGACTGCCAACACCCCGCTTTGGGATAACAACAACATCACTCAGGCAGAATTCACCACCCTCCTGCTGCCCTTCACCCCTGCCACCACCGGTACTTACTACTTTGGTTGGCATGCCTATTCGAACGCCGATAACGACTTCGTGGCTGTGGACGACATCAGTCTGTTCATACCTGCTGCCATCGATGCTGCGGTTACAGGTTTCAATGGCACAATAGCAGTAGTAGCTGGCAACGCTGCCACATATAACGTTCAAGTAACAAACATGGGTGCAACCGATATCCCTGCATATACGGTATTACTGAAAGACAGCACGACACAGGCGACTCTGGCGCAAGCCTCTATCAGTGAAACCCTGCTCATTGGTCTAAGCGCTACTCATGAACTAAGCTGGACTCCTACCGTTGATGGTGATTACTCCGTGTATGCCCAAGTAGTTGCGCCTGGTGACCTTGTTACCAGTAACGACAGTTCAGATGCCATGGATGTGCTGGTATATCCAGAAACCATGAATATGCTGTATGTGGGCGATCCAAACTCAACCACCGGATCAACTGCATATCCCATCAATATGTATTATGAAGACTTCATCGCAGAAACAGTGTATCTTGCCAGCGAAATACAAGCCACTTCCGGCTCCCTCGAAGCTTTGGTTTATACTAATAGCTTTGCAACAGCCGGAACTGAACAGGTACAAATCTGGATTCAGAACACTACTGCCGAAGATCTCAGTGCGGGTTGGCTGCCCTGGGCAGAATATACTCAAGTCTTCGATGGCGAATTGGAATTCCCTGCCGGCATGAATTACATCCAGATACCCATCACTCCCTTCAACTATACCGGTGGCAACCTTGCCATCCGTACCAGTGTAACCTATGTAGATGGATGGACAAGTAATAACTTGTGGCAAATTACTGCTGATCCTGCGGGAAGGGTGCGTACCCGCTATCAACAAGCGGATGGCAGCGAGTTGGATCATACCGCCCCAACTGGAACCAGCACTGTAACCTCATTCCCGAATGTATACTTCTTCTTGGATACCGAATACATGGTAGCAAGTACTGCTGCACCAGTTGCTGAAGTATCTCAGGATGCGGGTGTTGTTGAATTAGAATGGCCTGTTGTACCATACGCCTATTCCTATAACATCTACAATTCAATCGATCCATATAGCTTTGGCACAGAACCCCTTGCTACTGTATATAACAATAATTACAGTTACACACCTGGTGCCGAAGTAGATGCTAACTTCTATAAAGTAACTTCTGCGACCTATCGCGATTTAGCCCGTGCCTCTTATAGCCCTGCAAGAGCTAAAAAAGCGGCTCAGCCTGAATTGCAAAACGTGGAAAAAGATCAAAAAATCAAAACCAGAGAAAGAAAATCTGCGGTTAAATAAGCTCCTGCTCATTTAATCCGCATACAAGGATACAGCCCCGGCAATTGCCGGGGCTTTTTTGTCGATAAGATGAATCGGTGTCTTGGCGTTATTCTGTGGATACTCAATCTTAGCGTTTCTTAATGTGGCTTCCTGCCACCTCTGAACTGTACTCTTTGTGCCAACCTGAAGATTGCCATTCCAAAATCCTATTCTCTAAACTTCCGGCAGAAAACAGATTCTATTACTTTTTTCGATATGTTTACTCAAATACTCAGCCAAAGCTGGCTCTACATCGTGAATAGAATCCAAACAGCGAGTGATAGCTTTACTTACAGCCGCAGCAGCCTTGCTTTCACTATTGCTAAAACTGCGGATCGACCCCGTATAGCTAAGCACCTCTTGCAGATACTGCTGAAGCTGTTCTTTTTCTTCCAAAACATCGTCTAAAGCGGCAAGATCGTTGTTTATCCGCAATTCTGCCTCAATTTCAATTAGCACATTTAAACGCTTGCTTACCTCTTTGAGGCCTCTATCGTCTATCATGGCAATGCGCATCTCGGCAGGACTTATATATAGATTTGAGCTCTCCAATTCAGTTTTGCTTTGCCTGGCCAAGTATTGGTACCGTTCGGGGATCTTTCTAAAAGTTGAGCTTAACTGCCGGGCATTATATATTCTGCCGGGATTTCGCAGTATCTCTAATAAATATTTCCAGCCTACGCTTTTTTTGAAACAGTGAAGATTGCCATTATAGTCAAGTTTCACCTGATTACTGTTTTCCCAAATACTAAATCTTGCGCTTTGCATTTTGCCTCCTACGAATTATATATTAGCCAATGGCTGAGTTCACAATTATGGTGCTGCGCAATTTTGTCAAGAGGAATTTCATTTCTAATTAGATTACATTATCTATATTAAGTAATAATGAATTTATCTAAATGAAATAATGGGCATTCTGTAA
>JALNYD010000050.1 GCA_023230025.1 Candidatus Cloacimonadota bacterium
TGGCAGCCAGCCTGATAGATTTTGGCATCTATGTGTTTATCTGCACAGATCGTCCCCAGTATCTATATCAGGATCTTCCGAATGGGAAGTGGCAATATCGACAATGCCGGATCGATGGGGGAGTGGTGCATGGAAAGAATCTGACCGCTGATCTGGATGCCACCAAGGCAATGCTGCTTGATCTGTTTGCCCACCGGGATGATATCTTAAGCAGGGAAACACTATGGTTAAGACAGGAAAGAATTGATCTGGTTATCTCAGATATTCCTTTCCTGGTGATTGAAGCGGCTGGATATGCACAGATTCCCGTGTTTGGCATTAGTAATTTTGATTGGGCATTCATCTATGCTGATCTGTTTAAAAATGATCCCCAAATGCAGGTCGTAATCAACACGATCTATGGATTATACCGGAGGATGGATAGAAGCTATCTTCCGAGTTTGGGCACTTCACAAAGCGTTTTAGGTTTTAGAAATCCAGTGGAATGCGGATTGCTGGCACGCAGATGCATAAAACCAAGACCTGAAACTGAAGCAAAAACGCTTAGCATCATGTTTGGTGGGGAAGGAAATATGGATCTTGATTGGCAACAAATCTGCGAGGCTTGGGATGGACTGGTGTATTCCACTAATACCAGTTGCACCGCTAATAATCATAGATTGATGCAAGCCAGTGATGATTTTCTTGCGCAAATCCAGATATCGGATTTGGTGCTCTGCAAACCTGGCTACAGTACCTTTGCGGAAATCCTGAGCGCAGGCAAGCCAATGCTTTATATTCCCAGAACGAGTTATCCGGAAGAAACAGTGTTAATTGATGGTGTTCGGGATTATCCGGCAGGGAAGTGTCTGGATCAAATACCCACCAGTGTTGAAGGTTGGAAAGAAGTGTTCGATTCCATGCCCAGAGTGGGGAAGAGGATTCCTGAGGATAACGATGCGATTGTAGGAAGGATGTTCCAGGATTTCCTGGATGTGCGCATCGATAACGCAAATCTGATGAGTGTCTTTGATCTGGGATCAAACAATTTGAACTACTGTCTGTGGGATACTCAAAATCGGAAAGTGCTGCATCGCTGCTGGATCAACACGTATCTGGCACGTAATATGAAAGGCAATGAACTGGACTATACAAATTTGAGTAATCAGATCCCGGCACTGAAATCGCTATTGGAATGTGACGCTCAAATCAGATCCAGAAAGTACTTGATTGCCACAGGAATATCCCGGATTGCCGATAATGCAGCTAGTTTAATCCGAGATCTGGCAGAGGAATGGAAGCTGAGTGCAAAGATTATCTCTGCCAAAGAAGAGATGAAATATGCCTTGCAAGCTGCATCACACCTGATCCCCAAAAACAAGCAAGCTCTAATTTTTGATATCGGTGGCACAAGCACGGAGTTGGTCTGGCGCAAAGCAGGACGCGGATTTGCGGGGATTTCTCTGCAATTGGGTTTGGTGAGCTTAGCCGGACATTCAGAGCCGGAACAAGCGATGCAGGAAGCTCTGCAGGAATTGACTTGCGAAACCTTTGATGTATTAGTTGGAGTGGGACTTACGGCTACCTTGCTGGTGAGTATGATTCGCAATGAGGATCCGGAAGAGATTCTTGACCAAAATGACCTGAAGCTTAGTAGGGATGAACTTCAAGCTCTGGCTCAAAGAATCAGTGAGGATATAATGAACAAGCAGTTTAGCAGCCATGATGAGCTTGTTACGCATCGTTCCATGATGATGGCAGCTAAGTTTGTAACTCTATTGCTGGACAGATTTGGTCAGTCTGATTTCTTGGTTTGTAATGAAGGAATATCAGTTGGATTTGCTAGATGGAAAACATTATAGATAAGTGGAGCTTTGGCGTTATCGCTGGCCCTTGCTCCATTGAAGCCTACGAACCACTTTACGCAACAGCGCTGGAGCTTAAAAAACGCGGGATAAAAATGCTACGTGGTGGCGCTTATAAGCTGAGAACCTCGGTGCATTCATTCCGGGGTTTGGGTGATGCCGGGATTCATCATCTTTCAAAGGTGGGGAAGGATTTAGGTCTTATCACTGTATCCGAATGTACTCAGATCGACAAAGTTGAATTCATGGCTCAGAATATCGATATTCTGGTGGTGGGAACCCGTAATATGCACAACTATCCGCTGCTGGAGCGTTTGGGTAAGATTGGGGCTCCTGTTATATTGAAGCGCGGTATTGCTTCCACCTATGATGAATGGCTGGCAGCAGCGGAGTATATCATGGAGAGTGGAAACGAAAGGGTGATACTATGTGAAAGGGGCATTCGCACATTTGAACCAGAAACCCGTTATACTTTGGACATATCGGCAATCTCAGTAATGAAAAAGAAATCCGGGTTACCAGTAATCATTGATCCTTCTCATGCAGCCGGAAGCCGTTACCTGGTACCGTCTTTGGCGCTGGCCGCAGTTGCAGCGGGGGCGGATGGATTGATGATCGAATGTCAGATCAATCCCTGTGAAAGCATCTGTGATGCTTCACAAACAATAGAACCTGAAATGCTTAGCCGCATTATGGAATGTGTTCCACATCTTCAACAAGAGTATTTGAAGATTCTATCATGAGTGGGATAGCAAGATGAGACAGCTACTATATAGATCCTGCTGTTTAGGACGTTAAACATGAAGTACTACATCGAAACCTATGGCTGTCAGATGAATGTGTCGGATAGCGAACTGGTAAGCTCCATCCTGAGAACTGCAGGGCATACTGAAGTAAATAGCATAGACGAAGCTGATCTGCTGCTGTTTAACACGTGCTCAGTTCGGGAACATGCGGAACAAAGAGTGTTGGGACGCATTGCCAATGAAAGACATCGAAAGAAACACAAGCCGGAACTAAAGATTATCCTTCTTGGTTGCATGGCTCAAAGGATAGGGCAGAGCTTGCTAAATGAAAATTGCGGAATTGATTACGTTGTTGGCGTAGATCAATATCGGGCATTACCGGCAATCATCAATCAGGAACCTTCCGCTCTGATAGATTTTGACTTTGATGAAGTGTATGAAGAACTTATGCCCATCCACTCAGGCTCTAGATGCGGATTTGTTACTATCATGCGTGGATGCAACAATTTTTGTTCTTACTGCATCGTTCCTTACGTGAGAGGACGCGAACGCAGTCGCCCGTATCCGGAGATTCTGAAGGACATACAGCTTGCTATTGATAATGATCTGAAGGATATTACCCTGTTGGGTCAGAATGTCAATTCTTATCAGTGGCAGGATCTGAGCTTTCCCAAGCTGTTGCTGAAACTCAATGATATCAAGGGTTTGCATCGTTTACGCTTTGTTACTTCCCATCCCAAGGACTTCTCAGATGATTTGATCCTGATAATGCGGGATTGCGATAAAGTATGTGAACATATACACTTGCCCATGCAAAGTGGTGATAGTGGGATTCTGGATATGATGAACAGGGGTTACAGTTATGAACACTATCTCAGCCGGATTCTTAAGCTTCGTGATGCAATCCCCGAGGTTTCCATAACCACTGATCTCATTGCAGGCTTTCCCGGTGAAACTGAAGCACAGTTTGAATCCACCTTGAGTGCGATGCGCGAGATCGAGTTTGACTACGCCTTTTGTTTTAAATACAGTCCCAGGAGCGGAACCGCAGCAGCCGATAGTAAAGATCAGATACCAGAAGAAATACGTCTGGAAAGACTTCAGCGCATGATTGATCTTCAACGGGAGATTACTTTGAAGAAGTTTAGGGCTCAAATTGGTAAGACCGTGGAAATATACATTGAAGACTTCAGCAAGAAGAGTATGGCACAGCTAAGCGGCAAGACGCGCGATTTTAAGATAGCAGTTGTCAGTGGCAATGAATCCCAGATTGGGAAAATGGTAATGGCAAAAGTAGTGGATGCTACAGCAGGCACCCTAATCTGTGAGTGAGCAGGAGATGTTACATTAAGACATGTTATGTAAACTTGTGGGTCGGCAGACAACTCGCTGCCGCACAAAGTCCTGTCCCCCGCATCCAAATGAGTCTTATTAAGTCTAAGGAGTTCTTATGAAAAGCATGACCGGTTATGGAAAGTATCGGGTTGGCAGAGAAAACATCGAGTGTGAGATTGAGATTAAAAGCGTCAATGGCAGGTATCTGGATCTCAAGTTATATCTTCCCCGAGAGCTGGGCTTTTTTGAATACCACCTCCGTAAGACTATCCCGGAATACATATCCCGAGGTACAGTGGAACTCAGATTGAATATCAGTGACAAACGAGAACCTATGTTGCATCTTAACACATTGAAACTAAAGAAGTACTATGATATCATTGTCCAGGCACAAAGAGCTCTGGAACTCTCATCTGAGGTATCGATGGAGTTTTTGCTGGCAGAACCTGGAGTAATTGAGACTCAGAACAATTTGGACGAAGACCCACTACTCAATGATATTCTAAATGAATGTCTTAGCGGAGCTTTGAAGCAAGCTCAACTATCCATGTTCGCAGAGGCAGATGATATCAAAGAAGTCCTGAAGAACTCTATGAATAGCATTTTACCAGCCATAGGAAATGTGGAACAGTATATTGAACCATTCAAACATGAGTTATATCTGGCAATGCAGAAGAGAATCACCGATCTGGTAGGGACTCAAAAAATTGAGAACATGGAACAAAGAATATTGCAGGAATTAGCCATGTATGTAGATAAATACGACATTCAAGAAGAGATCAGCCGGTTACGTTCGCATATCAGGACTTTTCTTGAATGTCTTGATTCCAGAGAGGGCGATATTGGGAAATCCTTGAACTTCATTAGCCAGGAGATGCAACGCGAAGCAAACACTCTAGGTTCTAAGTTCTCAACCAGCCAAACGTTCAAAGATATCCTGATCATCAAGGAAGAAATTGAGAAATGCAGGGAGATTGTTCAAAATGTCTCGTGAACCACTACTAACCTGGCGATCCTGGCCCTTTGTTGAGCGGCCAACCCACTCCATATTTCTGGTATCATTCCTCTTTTTGCTATCGATTCTGTTATTCAAGATAACTGTTATATCTTGGAGCATGCCTGTTTATTACATTTTGGGCATGCTCCTGGTAATCGGTAATCTTTTGCCTTACTTCGTCCAAACCGAATATGAGATGTACGATACTGAGATTGTAGTTTACTACGCATTTATCAAGATTACTCGTCCCTATTCACAGTTTGGGTGTTTCTACAAGGACAAATACGGTGTGATGCTTTCCACCTTTAAACTGCCGCGCAGGCTTGATCCCTTTCGAGGGCAGAGTTTGAGATTCAGCAAATCCCGAGCCGAACAAACAGCTTTGATGGAGTTGTTGCGAGATAAGATCGGAAAGGAATATTAACAACATGGAATATAATAACATAGAATCCAGGATAATAGAAACGCTCTCAGTTACATATCCTAAAGGGCTTACCTATAGTGAGTTATGTGCACATGTTGGTTCAACCAAGAAGAACAAACATGAAGTTAGTCAATATCTTGCTCAAGCCTGTGAGCAAGGAAAGATAATCAAGAGAAACAAGCGCTATAGTCTAACCAGAGAAGTATCCCAGGAGCAGCCCTCTTCCCCACTCCCTTCCAATCCTCAGAAGACCAGTGCGAAGCTGATAGAGGGCATTTTTGATGCAACCTCGTTATCCCGTGATCGGTCATTTGCGTTTGTACGCAGTGAAGAGAGGGATTTCTTTATTGACAGTGAAGATACCATGAATGCTTACCACGGGGATAAGGTTTTGATTGAACCTCACAGCCGAAAGGGTCGGGAATATGGTATTGTTCGGCGTATTGTAACGAGGGCAAACACGCTTATTCCAGGTGATATTGCCAAAGTCAAGAATCGCTGGATATTCACGGCTTCAAATCCTAAGATCCATAATTGGTTTGAGATCAACGACCTGGGAGGAGCGGAGCCAGGACAGAAGGTGATCCTTTCCGTTACAAACTGGGGCTTGCCTATGGAAGGTAAAATGCCCCGGGGTAACATAACTGAGATATTAGGATTATCAGGTGATCCTCAGGTGGAGCTTCTGGCTGTGATCCGACAATATGATTTGCCCTTAGTATTTCCAGATGAAGTTTTGGAAGAGGTAAAAGTCCTGCCTGTTGAACCCATAGCCTCCGAGATAGCCAGACGTAGAGATTTACGGGAACTCTTTACCTTCACAATTGATCCGGCCTCAGCCAAAGATTTTGATGATGCTATCTCCATCCAGCGTATCGATAATGGATGGCGATTGTGGGTACACATTGCCGATGTCGCTCATTATCTGCCGGTGGAGAGCAAGGCATTTATTGAAGCTTCCAAGCGTGGAAATAGCTTTTACTTTCCCAAAAAGGTAATCCCGATGCTTCCAGAACGCCTATCGAATCTGATCTGTAGTCTGCGACCTGAAGAAGACAAACTAACAATGACTGTAGAAACTGCCTTTGACTTTAACGGCAAGGTGAAGCAGCAAACCATGTATGAAAGTGTGATCCGATCCGATCACCGTCTGGCTTATGAGGAAGTGGATGATCTGTTCGATGGCAAAGCTCATCAGCTATCACCCACACTGGTTCAGGCATTACAAGAAGCCCGAATGTTATCAAGGCAGTTAAGCCGGATTCGCAGGGATGCAGGATATATCTTCTTTGATCTTCCAGAGATTGAATATGAGTATGATGAAGAAGGATTTGTTCATCATCTGGGAATCGCTGAGGAGACCGAAAGCCACAAGCTTATTGAGAACTTCATGCTGGTAGCTAATGAATATACTGCCGAAATGCTTTCCCTCAAGGCACCTTCTGCGATCTATAGAATCCACGATGATCCTGATGAGCGCAAGATCGAAAAGTTGATTGAAATCCTCAGCTTTTATGGGATTGGCTATATAGAGCAAGAGAACATGAATAAGAGTGTGCAAAGGCTTTTGGATTCATTGCCTGATCAGGACTATCACAGGGTTTTTGATCGAATCATTCTGCGCAGTATGAAGAAGGCTAAATACGCAGTGGAGCATGTTCGGCATTTTGGTTTGGCCTTGGAAAACTATACTCATTTTACCAGCCCCATTCGCAGGCTCTGTGATCTGGTTGTGCATCACCTGTGTAAGAGCTATGTAATGAAGACTGGAAAGTCAAAACTGGATACAGCTCAGATCAAGCATTGGGCAGCAGTGGCGTCAGAGCAAGAATTGCAAGCTGATTCAGCCGAACGAGATATTGAAAGGGTGTACAGCGCAACCTATATGAAAGACAGGATTGGTGAGCTTTACTCTGGTTTGGTGATCTCGGCTAATAGTAGCGGGGTGATTGTGCGTTTGAACGAAATGCCAGTATCTGCAATCCTGAAGAAGGATCAGTTCGGTCGGGGTAGATGGGAGTATCGGGAATGGGAAATGCGTCACTTGAACCCAGCCAATAATCAATCATTTGAGCTGCTTGATACGGTTAAGGTACGCATTATGGAAGTAAGTGACGATATTTATCTGGAGCTGAGCGGCGAAGCCGATGACCATAGGCATTATCACAGAGTGCAGAGGCCAGCTAAGCCAAGAAAGGCAAGAAATAAGGTTGACGCAAGACCTACTATAAAAAAAGTTGCAAGAAATCCCAAGAAAACAGGCAGGAGATAATGAAGAAACCCATTGGCATCTTTGATTCCGGAGTTGGTGGCCTTACTGTTTATAAAGCCATTCGTGCATCATTTCCGGAAGAGGACTTGATCTATTTTGGTGACACAGCAAGAGTTCCTTATGGACCCAAATCGCCAAACACGATCGTTGAATACTCAGTTCAAAATGCCCGGTTTCTCATTCAACAGGGGATAAAGACTTTGATCGTGGCGTGCAACACGTCATCAGCAGTGGCATTGGATGCGCTGCACGAACTAACCAGCATTCCAATCATCGGAGTGATAGCACCAGGAGCTGAAGTTGCAGTTCGCACGTCCCACAATGGCCGCATCGGAGTAATCGGAACTGAAGGTACGATACGTAGTGAAGCATATAGCAAGGCAATCAAAGCTTTGAGGCCAGAGGCTGAGGTCTTTTCCTTTGCCTGTCCCCTATTTGTGCCGATAGTAGAAGAAGGATGGCAAGATCATCCGATTGCCTTTGAGGTTGCTCGGCAATATCTACAGGAACTGATTGATCTGGAAATTGATACGATTGTTTTGGGCTGTACTCACTATCCCTTGCTATCGCATATAATTGCCAAGGTACTGGGACCAGGTATCAGTCTGGTAGACAGTGCCGAGGCCATAACTCAGTATCTGGGTATGCTGATACCTGCAGAGCATGACGGCATTCAAGGGAAAGACAGTTTTTTTGTAAGTGACAACGAACAAAAGTTTGCCACTTTGGCAAGCAGGATCCTATCCAGCAATCCAACCACGCTTAAAAGAGTCAGGTTGTTTGAGAGCTGGTTCATTGATTGATCTTGAAAAATAAGAACATAGAGGATTATTATGGAACCGATCATTTTGACCGCAGCTATTACGGGAGCTGAAACTACCCGTAAGGATCAACCCAATTTACCCATTACTCCTGCAGAACAAGCTCTGGAAGCAAAAGCTTGTTTTGAGGCAGGAGCACGCGTTATCCATCTGCATGTACGTGAGGATGATGGCAGTCCCACACAAAGAATGCAGCGTTTCAAGGAATCCATCGATGCTATCCGTCAGGCCGTCCCGGAAGTAATCATCCAGATCAGCACAGGTGGAGCAGTTGGAGAAGCTTTTGAGAAACGTCTGGCTCCCCTGGCTTTAAAGCCGGATATGGGCACTTTGAATGCTGGTACACTGAACTTTGGGAATGAAATCTTTATCAACCATCCGAATGACATTATCCGCCTTGCAGAATCCTTCAAGGAGTATGGTGTGGTGCCTGAAGTTGAAGTCTATGAATCGGGGATGATCGATGTGGTAGCCCGACTTGTAAAAAAAGGGATTATCACGCATAGTCCTCTGCATATTCAGTTTGTACTGGGTGTACCCGGAGGGATGAGCGGTAAACCCAAAAACCTGATGTATATGAAAGAACATCTTGCTGAAGAAATTCCCAGCGCAACCTGGGCAGTTGCCGGCATCGGTAGATGGCATATACCCACTGCGATGATGGCGATGGTGACAGGCGGACATATCCGTTGTGGATTTGAGGATAATATCTTTTACCACAAAGGAATTGTAGCAGATTCAAACGCTCAGTTGGTAGCCAGGCTTGCTCGCATTGCAAAGGAGATCGGACGCCCAATCGCGACCCCGGAACAAACTCGTCAGATCCTCGCTTTACCGGCAAAATAAGGAGCTATGATGCATCTTAGTGATAACGCTCTGGTGGTCTTGGAAAAGCGTTACTTTGCCAAAAATGAAGCCGGTGAAAGCATTGAAGATTGGGAGGCAATGATTAGGCGCGTTGCTTCAAACATCGCAGGTGGTGATGATGAGCTGTATAAACGCTATTATGATTTGCTGGATAGTGGATACTTTTTGCCCAATTCTCCCACCCTGATGAACGCTGGTGGTGATCTACAACAGCTCTCAGCATGCTTTGTGCTTCCCATTGAGGACAGTATGGACAGCATCTTTGAAAGTATTAAAAATGCCGCTCTGATTCATAAGAGCGGTGGAGGAACTGGTTTTTCCTTCAGTCGGCTTAGAGAAGCAAATGCCAGGGTTCGCTCCACAAATGGTGTTTCCAGTGGACCGATTTCCTTCCTGAAGGTATTCAATGCAGCAACTGATGCTGTGAAGCAAGGTGGAACCCGTCGGGGAGCCAATATGGCGATCTTGAATGTTGATCATCCCCAGATCCTGGATTTCATAGTGTGTAAACAGGATACAAAAGAACTCACCAATTTTAACATCAGTGTGGGTCTCACCGAGGAGTTTATGCGTGCTGTTGCCACAGACAGCGAGTATGATCTGATATCCCCTCATACAAACAAAGTGTCTGGGCGTCTGAATGCCCGCAAAGTATTTGATTTGATTGTTACCATGGCACATCAAAATGGAGAACCTGGGATTATTTTCCTGGATCGCATCAATGCTGCCAATCCAACTCCAGCTCTGGGAACGATCGAATCAACCAATCCCTGTGGCGAACAACCATTGCTGCCCAATGAAGCCTGTAATCTGGGCTCCATAAATCTTGCTGCTATGATTGATGATGGTGATATCAATTGGGGATTGCTCAAAGATGTGGTTCGCGACAGTGTCGATTTTCTGGATTCCGTGATAGATCAATCCAAATACCCTTTGCCTCAGATCGATGAAATGGCCAAAGGTAATCGCAAGATAGGTTTGGGCATCATGGGCTGGGCAGATATGCTTTATCAGCTAAAGATACCATATATGAGCCATGAAGCAGTGGAACTAGCCGAGCAACTGATGGAAACCATTGATTATGAAGCAAAGCTGCGTAGTATTGAACTGGCCGTCATAAAAGGCAAGTTCCCAAATTATGAACAAAGCATATATTCCTCCGGAATCCTGGAGCGTGAATCACATCACTGCAATTGGGAATCCCTGACCAAACAAATCCTGGAGAAGGGAATCCGCAATGCTACAGTCACAACCATTGCTCCCACAGGGACAATATCCATGATTGCCGATACTTCCAGCGGAATCGAGCCACAGTTTTCTCTTGTCTACGTGAAAAACGTTATGGATGGGGAGAAACTGCTCTATGTCAATAAGTGGTTTGAAGCAGCATTAGAAGAATGGGGCTTATTGACCCAGGATTTGCTGGAAGAGGTAAGCCAGACCGGGAGCCTTGCTCATATAGCAGACATTCCGGATGAACTGAGAGATATCTTTCAAACTGCCCATGACATCAGCCCGGAGTGGCATATCAGGATGCAGGCAGCATTTCAAAAGTACACAGATAATGCTGTAAGCAAGACCATCAATTTTCCCAACAGTGCCACAGTCAACGATATTCAGAATGCTTATGAACTGGCGTATCAACTTGGATGCAAAGGCTTGACTGTATATCGTGATGGGAGCAGAGAGAATCAGGTTTTGTCGGCAGGATCTACCACAGACTCATCAGTTCCGGGAAGTACAGAAAAGAAGGTAGCTCCCCGCCAGCGCCCAGAAATCACTCACGGTGTCACACAACGCTTGGAAACTGGTTGCGGACATATGTATGTCACGATCAATACTGATAACCAGGGAGCTTGTGAAGTGTTTGTTCAAATGGGCAAGGTGGGAGGATGTGCGTCTGCTCAGCTTGAGGCAATAGCTCGGCTTTCCTCATTGGCCTTACGCTCCAGCATAAAGATTGAATCAATTATCCGTCAGCTGAAAGGCATCCGCTGCCAATCTCCCATGTGGTATAAGGGAAAGATGATTACCTCCTGCGGGGATGCTGTAGGTCAAGCTCTGGAGCAGTTTTTGAGCCTGCACACCGGTGGGGAAATCAAGAGTGTCAAAGTAAGCAGTAATACTGATTACCCAGTAACGATAAGTACTCCGCGAACAATCGCGGCTCTATGCCCGGATTGTGGAAGCACAATTGAGCATTTGGAAGGATGTTTAAAGTGCCCTTCTTGCGGCTGGTCAAAGTGTTAAGGAGATCCAATGCGTTGTAAAAAATGTAATGCCAAACTTGCAGAACATGATATCTGGTGCATGGCTTGTGGAAGTCCAAGCCCTGTGCTAAAAAACGAGTTAGCTTCCATGCCTGTGCTGAGAAGCACCTGGAATGCAATCTCAAGTCATTGGAGTGAATATGTACCGGTGGTTGGAATTGCAATAATCTTGGGGATCATCCCAATGGCTATAATAACCTATGTGCTAAGCTTTGTCATAACGCTTGATAATGGATCAGATATGAGCTATATCATGAACATGATTATAAAGTCTGCACTCTATAGTATATTTATCCCAATGATATTGATACCATTTAGCCTGCTATCCAAACCCGGTGAATACAGCTTAAAACTGCAATCACTGGGTAACTTATTCAGGCATTATGGCAAGTACTTCCTGTTCGGTTTGATCAACACTTTGTATTTCGTGATCATCCATTTGATATGTTTTGGTTTACCCAGCTTTGCATCAGATCCCATTCTCCGCTTGGTATGGATTGTTCTGGTAAACTACTGGGTGGCCATATGTCTGCCTGTGCCGATATTGATGGAAGAGAAGCAGCTTAATCCATGGAAAGCAATCAAACTAAGTTACCGGCATCTGCACGATTTACGCTGGAATATCTATCTCCTGGCTCTGGTGCTAACCTTGATAAATGCCATAGCTTTCAGTCTTGCCTTGTTTCCATTACTCTTTTCGCTCCCCTTCTCTTATTTTGCGATCAGAGACTACTGCAGGAAACTGATTGATTTTGAACTTCTTGAATACAGGATATCCTGATGACTCGCAAAGAAATCCTATCTCTGCTGATCCTGATCCTGGTGCTTTCCTACGGAGCTTATAAGTATATCACCAGAGAGTATAATGATACACACAGCCGTTATTTACTGGACACGATCGTGGAAATATCCGCTGGTTCAAACAACAAGAATGTTACCACGCATATCTTCTCAATTTTCGATTATATTGAGGATTTTGAGAGTAAGTTCAATGAGTTCGATGCTCAAAGCCTTATTAGTAAGATCAATCACTCCGAAGAAGAAGAGTTCGCGATGGATGAGGATCTTTATGCAATGCTGGTAATAGCTGATAGCCTCTATCAAGTCACAGATGGAGCTTTTGATATTACCATCAAGCCTGTTTGGGATCTATGGGATTTCAATTCCGAAAATCCAATTCCACCTGATCCGAAACTGTTGAAATCTGCTTTGGATATGGTAGGTTTTGATAAGATCTATTTCGATAAAGAGAAGCTT
>JALNYD010000365.1 GCA_023230025.1 Candidatus Cloacimonadota bacterium
GGGCTTTATCCCACAATTCTCTACCTTTGAAAAGCCACATAAAAGGCTTTTCCTTCCAATTCTCTTCCCTGGAAACAATACCATACTCCTGCAACTCTGCAAATGCTCTTGATACGCTCATAACTGTGTATTTGAGCCTCTTTGCGTATTCTGAAGCTGTGACCATGTCATACTCATGATTTAGTATGGCTCGCAACAGAATCACTTGAGCAGCAGGGCTAAGGCTATCTTTGGCCTTGAATGTTATGCGATAACGCTCATTGAAAACAATCCCAAGTTTGGGGAGGTATATTTGATTTTTGGGGACAATGAAAGACACCCGATTTTCGACCAGGGAGCGTCGGAGATTAGCGTTAATCTCATTACTCAAGTAAATTGATTGCCTGCCTATCCGGCTTTCCAACTCAGTTAACTGAGTGCGTACCTGTTTCGCCACAAGGATATCCCTCCCTTCACATAAGAGGTAGCTTACCCCGTTTAAATCAAGATCGTAAAATCGATAATGTTCCGAGTAGAAGTAAGGTAGTTGTGCAGATAGATCAATTGAGCGAATCTCCGCTCTCACATCCAGGGTATCTTCCAGATATCTTTTGGTCTTTAGTGTCAAATCATTCATGGTATCCTCTCATTAACATGTTTTTGCATCACTAACATTATAAATGTTAATGAGCGAAAAGCAAGTTAGTGATTTGATTATCAGCATATTACTTGGTTATGCTCCTAACGCTCAAGAGCATCGCATCGACCAATCTCTTTTCATCACAGCCCTTGGGGTAAAGGGCCGATAATGAGTTTGCCAGGCGCAGGAAGTCCTGTCCACGCTCCATCTCGCTCTTGATCAAAGCTCTCAGGGCATTGGTCTGTCCATTATCTTGCAAGAGCATGGCCGCATGTACCTTATCCAGAGTGGTGACCAGGATCGGTTGAGCATCTTCAGATCCGGATAGCTTCACTTTTTTGCCCTTGATCTTAGGCAGTGGCTTCGAAGCATATTCTTCAAATATCTCAAGCTGTTCTTTGACGTCAAATGTTGCATCGACCCGCGAGACCTTATCACTGCCAAACAGCGTATCTGCCCTTTCCCATACAGGGATCAGCCGCACACTGCCTTTATCGATGTCAATAATTCGTTTATCCCATTTACTTAGATCTATCCCCAAGGGTTGCGCAAAGCGCCTGGCAACATCATAGACCAGAGAAAATCCGGCTTTGGCTTTAGCCTTCTTGGGAGTGTCCTCATCATCTTCTGATTCGTCATCCATCTCTTCGTTTGTGGAAGTAGATGTGGTATCAGAGGATTGTAGCGTCCAGAGGAATAGGGCAGTAAGCCGGGCATCCTCTTCCAATGCTCCGGTAGCGCCATTTCTTGCCATTGATTCTTCCGATCCCAGCACTTGCTCAAGAGCTATCCTGCCTACCACTTCCCACACTTTTTCCAGATAGGTACCGATACTTATTTCTTGTCCTTCTGCAGTTTCCACCCTGCGGTAACGGCTGAAGATCTCCAAGGCAGGACCTATGCAGGAGAAAACCAGATCTGCCCCTCTCACTCCCTCTGCTTCTAAACGGTCAATCCATTTACCTACCTTTTGAGGGAGCTCTTGCAGAACATGAGACCAATCTCCAACCCCAGCATTGTCTGGTCGCGGACGGCATACAAGATGTATGCTGGTAGCGAGTGCAGCAGAATTTGACGCTCTAAGTCGAGCAGAGCGTTCAGTAGCAATTGGCCAAGATCCTGTGATAGTCAAACCTCCATTTACAACCCCACTAAGTAAGGCCTCCCATCCCTCTGTAGTCTTATGTGCAAAGACTATTGAGCAAATTCCCTCAGAGGATAGGATTCTTCTTGCTTCAGCAAACGCAAGTCCAATGTGTTTCTCGAAAAAGAAGCTATCCTTGATCTCAGAATTGCAGAAACGCGTGTTATCTTGTACAATTTCTTGAGTTTTTGGTGAAAGCGTATTGTATCTATCGAAGGGATCGGTTATTCTAGTGGCTTCGGTACGCTTTTGCCATACCAGGAAAAAATCTGACAAATCCGAGTACGGAATAGCATCATAGTAAGGAGGATCAGTAAACACTAAATCAACCGATTCGTCAGCTAATGATAGGTCTTCGGCGTTTTGTTGACTAGTAGTACCTTTAAGCATGTTTGACTTGGAAAGCATCTCGATCACCAACAGAACATCCTGTAGCCTCTGAGCAAAATCGCTGTTCTCTGATGCGTATGATATTTCTAAAAAATCCCAAATAATAGATAGGGCTTGACGAGCAAATGTCCCTCTTGGCGCTTCAGTTGACGATATCCAAGATGTAAGGGATGAGTTTCTTTCTGTCAGTTTAGATTGAATGATAGATAAAAGCACAGAAACTACAGGATTAGTGTATTCTCTGATAGCCTTTATCATAGTTACGTGGGCTAGTTTTTGCCTATTTGAAAACAAATCGGCATAAGTATCTAAACCATATTTTCTGACAGAAAAAGCTCTCCCAGCTCCTGATCCACCGCCTACTGGAGTTGGTTCGTTTGGGAATGGGCACAAACCATGTTTACCGCTTTTCTCCCATTCTGCAATCACTGCCTCAACTCCATGCTTTGCATGAAATATTGGTTGATAGTCGGTTTCCGTCCTTATCCGATAATGACGCCCTATCGTTCCTTCTCTAGTGAGCACTACGGCAAGCATCCTTGCTCCACCTATCCTTTTGCCATTTTGATCAAAGATCACATCGGCACCACCATTTTGATTGGCTAGCTGAGATCGGACCCGATCAGGAGGAAGAACCGATCCACAGCAAAGGCA
>JALNYD010000366.1 GCA_023230025.1 Candidatus Cloacimonadota bacterium
AGGTTTTGCCAATCAATTTCGAACCACTTTTTTTGTCAATAACTTTTTTACGGCTCACTCTATATTCTTGCGTTTTATCTTATCGTTAACCTTGTTTTTCAGCTCGAGAATTATGTCAATGCATTTTTGCCGTACTACGATAAAAAGGACTCCAATATCCACGACTCGCGGATAAAACATCCCGATTCCGGTTCAGAGATTAGACAGATATCAATAGCACCCGGCTAAGAGCTATCGGCTTAATACTCATATAGCTGTAGTAAATGATAGTGTCTCCGGTCATACACCATTTATCGCATCAGCTAATTTTTGGATTAACTCTATTTCTGCTAACTCGAGCTTAGCAGAAGATACTCTTCTTAAATGGCATTCCCAAACAACGATTACTTTCCAACCCACAAGCTGTTGCTTTCTATCGATCACGGATCTCGCTATCACAATGGATCTTGGTATTTAAATCTCTTCTAGTCCCACTGCTCGCAAATACTGGTAGGTTGAATTGTAAAATTTCTTTTGTCTGGTATGGTCCTCATCGTCTCCTTCAGGCACTACAATTACCATTCCTTGACGCGCTCTGGTTAGTAATACTCGGTAGGCATTTATCAGAAAAATTTGGCGTTCTTTTTTATTGATGTGTTGCCACTTATGACCTTTGAAAGACCAATATTGCCATGAACCATTATCGTGCCTGAAATCGGCATCCCAAGTCACGCAAACCCAATCCAATTCCAAACCTTGAACTTGGAACTCGGTGGCTACATCCTCAAGATAATAAGAAGAGCGAACATCATCTTTGCCGTTCAAAAACCAGTGCACTGGATCCGTATTGTAGCGAACATCAATTGCTAAAGGCTTCAATCGATAAGCTTGAGAAGATACCACAATGCCATACCGTTCTGAGCCACGGGCCTGTTTACGAAGCCAGACTTTAGCTTTTTGAATGCATCTGCAAAGAACAATGGGATATCTTTCTTTCAGAATCATGAGTGTATCCTTCGCTGCCTTATCGATGTCTAAAAGCTGCTTTACCCACAGCGACACATTCTCAGCCCGGAAGGAACGCATTGAAACGCCCAGATGCAGCTCTGGGAGAGTGTTCACATTCTTCCTGTCAGTCATTCTTTCCAAGGCCTTCCCTGCGTCATACTCGCTATCCACAAGCTTATCAGATAGATACACATGCCAGTCAGGGAAACCACCTAAGATGGAATCAATCCATTGGCTGATCCCTGCTTCTCCAGTATTGATTTCCTGCCCTCCTCCAACCAAGCAGATAACAACTGTCCAATCCTCGTGTCTATCCATGCAAGAGATCAAGAACTCAGGCTCGGATTGTGAAAACCCCGGTCTATGCTTCTTATTCTTCATGAATTTGGCAGTCTGATCGAGGTCCCAAGCTCGCTGTGCTTCATCAAAGATTGAGATTCTATTGTAAGGAGGATTGGGATCCTCAAGGCAATCATCACGAAAGTTATGTACATTCTGCACAAAGGCTTTTACCTGTCGGGATGCAGTTCCTTTCCCTGTTTTTTCGCCTCTCTCCTTGGCTCTAGCCACCATGTCTCTGGCTAGAGCTTCTCGCAGAACTGCTACCAGTGGTCCATTTCCAGAAAGAAAAACACCCTTTAGATCGTTCTCTTCCCCGATTCTTTGCGTAGCGATATTTAAGCCTACCAATGTTTTACCTGCTCCAGGTACCCCTGTAACAAAAAGGATAACTTTGCGCTTCAGAGTTTTAGCATCATCGATGATCTTCAAAATAGATCTGGTGGTAAGCCCTAAGTTTATTGCACTGGCATCACTGCGTGAGATATCCTCGACTGCATGTCCCCGGTAAAGAGCCAAAGCTGCCTCAATGATACTCGGCGTTGGCTCATAACGTCCATTTTCCCACTGTTCTGAATTGATCTCTGCCCCCTCTGCAAAGTCAAGAATATTGCGCATCTGCTCCAGAAACACATCCTGATTGGTTAGTATCGGTCTAAAAACCTTGTCATCATCAGCAGAAAGACTAATCATGGCCAGCAATGTTTTCGCTTCACTGGCAAAGAGCATAGGCGCAATGGATACATCATGACTAGTCTGGTGGAAGTTCTTCAAATCCAATGCATAATCCCACACCTGATCGATGGCCGATTTCATGTACGAATCGCTACCCACTTTGAATTCCAATACGAAAAGCACATGCCGGATTGCCAATAACACATCAATTCGCTTGCCCATCCTAGGAATCGAATACTCAAAATAGATCCTTCCATCCAGACCATCCAGCAAGGGCTTTAGCAGGTCAATCTGCATCGCCCAGGCATCCCTCTGATTTTGAATGATATCAAAACCACTATTCTGAGCCAATACTCCCAAAATCTCTTGCTTCCTAGATTCGCAAAAGCCATGTATCGTATTCGAGTAATATGATCTATTCAAATCATGCTCCTTGATTTAGAAATGACCTCACCCATTTACACTGCAATAAACATGATTACATAAAGTTCGATCACTGCGGTATAAACGCAAAACGAGAGTTTCGGACTTTGGGGATTGGATACTCTGGAAATCCAGAATCCATTGATCGATAATATCCTCATTAGTGTTTTTCCCTAATGCCGCTAATTTAGCTTCAGAGCTTGCTTTTTTATACTGCGATGGATACCTAGTATATAGCTCATCGATGGAGATTTCTTGTTTTAGGAATCTGTAATAATCATCAGGTCGTTCATTTGGTGAGAACTGCCTGAAAAAACTCCTTAGTTCAAGGGTTGAATGCGCATTCTTTTCTTTTTCTATTGAAAGCCCAATTCTAA
>JALNYD010000051.1 GCA_023230025.1 Candidatus Cloacimonadota bacterium
TGATGCTGATCTTCTTTTCTTTGCAAAAGAAAAGAAACAAAAGAAAACCTGTTTCCCGTGCGTAACGCATAGCCACCTGCGCTCCCTTGCTGCGCTGGGGGGAGCTACGGTGGCTATGCTTAACCAAGTTCTAAGCTCAAACATTTCCTTAAGGTAAAAAGGTAAGAAACCTAAAAATTAAGGGACTGCCCTGCAGAGCCGGAAACCGATGTTGACGAAGCTGAAGTTCTGGTTGCCGTAGTACCGATTCGCAACCCGGCAGCCGCTGGCACTACCGATCCAGTAACCGCCCCGTAGCACACGGTACGACCCGCTCGCAGGACCAGTCGGATTGCTGCTGGAACTACTGCTGTAATAGCTACTGCTATACCAATCCCAACACCACTCCCAAAGGTTACCACTCATGTCATAAAGCCCCAAACCATTGCCAGCTTTTGTGCCAACGGGCTTGCTGCCATCAGGTGAGTTGTTGCCTGAATACCAAGCCACAGCATTGATGTCATCAAAGCCACTATAAAGATAATCAGGATCGTTGGTCGCTCCACGTGCTGCATATTCCCATTCCGCCTCAGTGGGTAAGCGATAACCATTAGCATTCCAATTGCAGATAGCAGCATCCCAGGTGCTGTTGGCTGAAGTCGGGACGCTCCCCCAATTGGCAGGATCGGTAGAGCCAGAGATACTATAGACCGGCGTAAGCCCCTCTGCCATACTGCGCAGATTGCAATACTTAAGGATAGCATACCAGGATGCATAATAGGCAGGATAATTATCCCCAAGACCATAGTGACTTGTCCAGCTTGAGCTGGGTTGCATATACTGGGCATACTCCGCTTGCGTCACTTCATACTTGCCCATATAAAAGGAACTCAAGGTCACGCTGTGCGTTGGCCGTTCATCGCTATCACCACTACCACTTGTTCTGCCCATAGTGAAGGTGCCGCCGGGGATAAGAATCATGCCTGAGTTTGTAATCTTCCTTCTCGGTTGCGATGGTAGCGTTTGCTCACTTTTTTGGCTGGCATCAGTTGCAGATACTCGGGAAACCTCTGCTTGTTGACTTGCATATATGGTATCATCCAGGGCATTAACAACCACAAGACTTGCTTCGTCCAAGACTGCAGACTCATTTCCAGGTCTGGGCAGAGACAGCAGGATAACAACTGCAACTATGATGACCCCAATGATCCAACTAATAGCAGAGTTCCGCTTTGCTTTCTGTATATCTGGCGAGGCGATATAATCCGAGCTTTCCTTGAGAGTTGGTTCGGATGTTGGGGGAGAAATATCATCGGATAGCACAGTGATTGGTTCATTCTCTGGGATAAGTAACCTATTCGTGTCAGGACGGCTCTCTTTGTCTTTTTGGGTTAATGAACGGAACAACTTGAGTGTAGGGTCGCTAATGTAGGGATAGCTTAAGCTAGGATCAGGAAGGTCTTTATACACGATTTTTTCCCGGATATCAAAGTCGCTTTCTGTGGTCTCGTCATAGGGTGATTTGCCGGTAAGCATCTCATATAGCGTGA
Organism: Candidatus Cloacimonadota bacterium; assembly: GCA_023230025.1. GTDB lineage: Bacteria > Cloacimonadota > Cloacimonadia > Cloacimonadales > Cloacimonadaceae > UBA5456. The sequence goes on from JALNYD010000051.1 coordinate 1,530, forward strand.
CGCCAAGGGAATACACGTCTGATTTACTGTCTATGTGTTTACTGTCTCGTATCTGTTCTGGGCTCATATAAATCAGGGTGCCCATCTGAGTGCCGGTGCGTGTCAACCCGGGGCTCTCCGCCATGCGGGCTATTCCGAAGTCCATCACCTTTACTTCGTCATCCTTGCCTATCATGATATTGCTGGGTTTGATATCGCGGTGGATCACGCCTTTCTCGTGAGCATAGCTCAATGCTCCAGCTACCTGGGAAAAGATTTTCAGGGCTCTTTCTTCCGGAATGGGTCCAATTTTTCTAATCAGGTCTTTAAGGCTACCACCTTCCACATATTCCATAACCAGGCAGAACCTGTCATCTTCTTCAAAATAACTGTGCAATTGCACAATATTTGAATGATACAAGGTAGACATGATCTTGGCTTCCTGTTTGAAACGCTCCCTGAAGTTTGAATCCCGTGAGAGGTTTGCCGATAAAGTCTTGAGAGCGAACTGCCTATCCAGATTATCCTGCACGAGATACACTTCGCTCATCCCACCTTCGCCGATGAGTCGAACCACTTTGAAACTTCCTATGCTATCACCAATATTGATATTCATATAAACTACGGGGCTCTCTCTAAACTTGCTAGTTCGATGTACAGGCGTGTTGTGCCGTTTGTTGTTCTCATTTATTTCCTTTTAATCCTGTTAATTTCATGTTTTCCCCCGGTTGATAGCTGATCCTGTCCGGGCAAAGCCTCTAGTATAGCTCCAATCGCCCCCGCAAAGCCTTCTTCAGGGCTCGCATACCGGGTGTTTTCGAAAACCGGCATAATCACATGCGTACAGAAATTCCGCCACTTATACTCGCTCTCAGAGATTGCACCAATGTCTCTTTTAGCCAATTCCGATATGTCAGACAAGGTGGTTAGATAATTCTCCATATCCCGTGTACTCTGCATGTCGATGGATACCTTATAATTAAACACCCAGTAAGATAGCTTTGTAGATGCCTTAGCCAGTTCTGTGTATCTCTGGTAATATGCCCTATAAATCTCGTTTGCGCATTTAAGAGCATTATCATACTTTTCCATTTCGCGTTGGTAAATCAGTTTCTGTCTTTGAATCTGGCTTTGATCAACCATGGATTTTGTGTCGTAATTACCCCCGTACAATGGAGGATTATCGTTTAGAAATTTTGACCGCATTTTTTTTAATTCTTTTTTGGAATTATAGACAAAGCTAGCCCTAGCGCTGATTATTCCAGAAATATAGCGGTAGTTAAAGAAACGCCATTCTGCTTCTTTGAACAACTCTGGATCTCTCTTTGGTAATCTGGGTAAGTCTATATCAATAAGCCGATAGGCTTCTGCGAAATATGGATCATCCTTCAGAACTTCGTTTGATAGCCTTTGAATAAACAACTCCGTTTCATGTTTTTCATCCCCAAATACTCTGAAAATGATGTCCTCGTTCGTTTGTGCAATTACACTAGAGGTCGTTAGGAAAAAAACCGCCAGTAATATGCTAGATGTTTTGTATATGCGCATCATACTATCCTCCATTTTGGATTGTGCTTGCTTAATGTTGCAAAGGTACTTAGTTTTAACATATTATCTGCCTTTTAATATTGAGTTAGTACATCCTTAATCTTTTCAATGGGAATAAGGGTTTGAGGATTTCCCTCTACAGTCGAGCTGCCATAGTAGATGACCACCAAACCTTCTCTGGTAAGAGCATACATATCCGGATTAAGCAGCCATCTCTCATCATATACTCGATGATCGTATTTTTTATGATCAAATTCATTCATCAGAAGCGTATTAAACTGGCTTAATTTGTTCGGGTTGATAATACTGGTGTGCTCGATGGGATGCAAGTTTTTATCAAGCATATAGTAATTTTCTGTATAGTAGCCGTGCGCCCCACTCCAATCGCCCCAATGAGATACTTTGAATGTTGTAATTTCAGAGTTTAACACAATCTCCACACAGATGCTATCCTCCATTCGGTACACAGAGTTGTAAGCGTCTTTACTCAACCAGTCTTGCATCACAGCATTTGCCAAAGCAACAATGTCATTACCAAAATCTATCTTATCATTTTCCAATATATGATGCAGTAGTATTTCGCTCATCAATTCATAAGTGTATTTTTCCAAATTATGCTTATGGAACTCATCCATATTGGTGAATACAGGATATTGTGCCGATATCTTGTATTTAGTATTTCGGGCTGATAAACCCTCGATTCTCAAATCAGTAGAATAGTAGTATAAAGTATCAGCCTGAGATCCAAGCATGAGACCCTCAACAGCATTTAACGGCAAAATGCTTAAGCAGGACAACAATAGGCCTGTAGCCAAAATAATTAGCAGACCAAGAAACGAACTATTCTTTTTGTTCATCATAGTGACTTCCATTATTAGAATCTTGCATATTGAATTAACCAGGATAGGCAGACCTTATCCCCTTATCTTCTCTAAAGCTTCCAAAAGATCATCATTCTGTCTCCCACGACGAAACATTTCCATCTGTTCATCCCTGTAATCCATTTGATTACGTTCAGTATCTTCTTCGTGAAGGTATCTTTTCCATTTGCCATTTTCCTTGCGCATATAGTATTTTTCACTGAAATCGTCAATACTCAGTCCCTGCCCCTCCATTACTTCTTCCATGCTTATACCGCTATCGAAGCCAAATAGTTCCATGCCTTTATCCATCGCTTTGAAGAGTTTTTTTGTGCCTTCTTTATTTAGTGATATTACTGCAACACCTGATGATGGGTACTCAATAGTAAAATCTCTTTTGTTTATCCTTTCGACCCCATCTTGATTCAAAAGTTTCTGTGTGATACCATCAGCTAAGTTTTGCCATTTTTCGATATCTTCATCTGAAAATTCAATGTCAAGATACCACTTTTCAGCCAAGTTCCTACTTCCATGTTTAACCTCATAATGATTCAAGTAGCTTTCTTTATCATTTTGTGGGTCTTGCCTCCATGCGATAAAAGCCTTCCATGGATCTGATCCGAGACTGACCTTGCCTTTCAGTTTGCTCAAACCACCTGCTACATTATCAAGGAAGTTGTTTCTATTATCAGGGCTCTCCTGCTCCGCTATCATTGCCAGTTGTTGCCGTAGAGGATCCAGGGATTCTATAGTGTTTTCTATCTCCAGGATTTGTTCCTCATACATATCTAAACTAATCTGATACAAGGACTCGCCCTCTTTTACTTTTTGATTATACCAGGGGTTCTGCTGAGCAGAATAATCCGATGATGAAGTACGATTGGAATATTCTGAGGCGGTATCATCACCACCATAAGCGCTATATGTATCCTCGCCGGTGGGTAAGCCCTGATTCTCCATGAGTAATTGTTGTAGGTTCGTATAGCTTTCTTCTAAGTTCCATTCAGCTTCTTGAAGCAAATCATAGTTTGCATCATATACCTGTTGCTTATTATTCAATTCTTCCAAAATGTCATGGTTACGATTTAGATAGTCCAGTTTTGCTTGGAGGCTATGTTTGTCTGTTTCGATATACAGATTGATCTGAATGATGCCGTTATCGGTATCCTGCTCTTGATCTTCAGTCTGAATATCAAAAACCGCATAACCTGTGGCATAATTTCCAGATAACGAAAAGCTGTTCTTCGCTTTATTGATCAATTCTCGTTGAGCTTCCATATTGGCTCTTCTTCTCGCAATATCTTCTCTTTCTCCTGGCAATATAGAATACTCATGCATGTGAGATACTCTATGCTTTCTGAGTTCGCCATTAGCAGCAGGATTACGCGTGCTAAAGAGCAATATCGCAATAATCAGGATCACAAAAACACAAGCCACAGCTAATGCTGCTGCCGTTGTATTCGTTTTTTTTGATCGCGATGATGACTGAGAAACATAAGAGTCATCATCATTAGCAGTATGCTGAATCAAGTCTTGGGGATAGAGCATTTCGGCTTGATCGTTATCTGCCACCGCATCTTTATCAATCACATTTAGCATAGCTTCTATGCGCTCCCAAGTCAACAGGACATTTTGACCAAGCATGATATGATCAGATTTATCAACTTTGCAGAATGTGATGCGTTGACCGTTGACATATAAGCCATTGCTCGAGTTAAGATCCTTCACATATAAAATGTTTTGCCCAGCCACTTTCTCCACACATACTAAAGCATGGTGTCTGGACACCTTCGGATGATCCACTACAATTTGGTTGTCATGATTCCTTCCTACTGAGATTGTGATATCATATGTGGATTTATCATCATGAGCTATTATTTCTTCCTGATCTTCCAAAATCTTTGTGTCGAGCGCTTTGATCAATTCACTCCACTCTATAGTTTGTGAGTTGCCAAGCGATATCTGATCTGTGGGCAGAATGGCGGAGGAGCAAACTCTTTGACCATTAACGTAAACACCATTATGTGACTTATTGTCACATATCTCAAACACACCTCTTACATAAGTGATCAAAGCGTGCTTACGCGATACTATTGGATTATTGTATACGATATCACTTGAAGAGTCTCTGCCAAGTTTGATAGTAGCCGAACACTCAATACTGGTGCCGGTAGATTGTCCACAAACAGGACAGTATTGAGCAGAGTCAATTACTTCTGTTTTACAAAAGATACATCTCATTCAGTTCACTTGCCTTTGCTTCGTTAATAATTTGCAATGCCTCTGATGATTACGACCAATAATAAGGCTATGCACCATATCAAGATCAATGCTTTCGCCCAGTTTGCCTTGCTGGGTTGCTCACTGTTCGATGCCCAAGCAATCAGTGCAATAATGTTTACTAAAGGGATTGCCAAAATTAGTAAGTTCCCGATCCATTGAGCATATGTTATTATCTCATCGCTTCTCACGGCATCCGGACTTTCGTGTCTGCGGTATTGATTGCTATCAACTCTCTGTGGCTGATCGGAAGCTACTGTTCTTTGAGGAGACAGCACAATGTTTTGAGAAAAACCCTTGCGGGAAAAAGCCTCTCGGATCCGTGAATAAGGAAGCATCATGCTGGTTCCCAAAGAAATCCTATCCGTTTGCTTAATCCGTTGGATATGCACTTTGTAGCCATTAACATATACTCCATTTAGTGAGCCAAGATCCTCGATGACCATCTCATTGTTTTCGAGAGTTACTTGGGCATGTTTGCGAGACATGCTGGATTCCTGTATAACAATGTCATTGGATGGATCCCTGCCAATACTGATTACGTTTGACGGTTTACTTTGTCGATGCTGTTGTGCTCCACAAAAGGGACAAAACACACAGTCGTTCTCAATGAATTTCTTACAAGCTATGCAAATCATCTGTTAATGCTCCTAAAATCAGAATTTGGCTAACAGTCTAAACAATATTCCTGCAGCGAATCCGATGGCAAGTATTGTCAGAAATGCTTTGGCATAATTGGATAGAGTAGGGTGTATTGTAGTGTCGTTCATCATAGTAAAAGCTTTGATGACGCCGATAATCGGGATTAGTAAAACCACCAAGATACCGATCCATGCTTGAAACGATATGGTAGAAGATCTGTTTTTCTGCTCAGACATTCAAACTCCTAACAGCTAGTATAGATTAAACTTAAAAGTTCCGAATCAGTTCTAAACATATAGAACACACATTTTATTATTGTGGTCGACATTCTTAATCTCATTGTTTAATGTAGAACCTAACTCGGATTCTTGTTGCAATTCGGTGGAACCAGTTTTTTCCGATGTATCAAGATTATATTGGATTATTGATCCATTACAAGTTAGCCTGCTTCCATATTTTTCTTTAAATGAAACTAGGTCGCTGTCATCAACCAATCCTATCTTACTATTTATTTCCTTAAAATTGTCAAATATGTAGTGTTCTATTATTCGAAAATCGCTAGACTCGTATTTTTTAATCCAAGAGTCTGTTACACTAGTATCTTGGCTAATTGTATAAACTAGAAGTAACAGAATCTTCTTCTCGTCTTCGGTGAATCCGAGTTCTACAATGCTTTCGTAATCTAACAAAACTGAGTTTTCAGGAGCGATCCAAACTATTTTATAGTCATTACGTTTGGGAATGATATAAGTATTCAGCTCATCATACTCATATTCCTTCAGTGCCTGATTTAAATCAGCTACTAACGTAGAATCTTTTTGCGCAAAGTATTTAACCCACGCTTCCCAAAAATCTTCGGATTTCAAGTTGTGTTCTTCTGATACTTCGATTTTGTCGGCATCGTTATTTCTTGAAATAGTCCAAAATACTCCACTAATGATTAAAATCCCTAAGAGCATGAAAGCTGCTATCTTCATTCTGTTGATCGGTTTTTTGAGCCACAGAATCCCTTCTGGTCTTTTACCTGTATTAGCTCGAATGATTTGAATCGTAATGTTATCGCTTCCCCCTCTTTCTTTCGCTATCTCGACTAAATCGTCACAGGCATGCTGCGGAGCTTTTTTCATATGATTAGCTAACTCATCTTTGTCAAAATATCCGGAAAGACCATCTGAGCAGAGCAGGAACTGATCCCCAATAAACAACAAATTCGGTCCGGATATATCGGGGTGATATGTCTTGCTGCCTATTGCTCTAGTTATTACGTTCTTTCTGGGATGCTCTTTAGCTTGTTCTTCGGTCAGGATTCCCACATCCACCATCCCTTGCACTTCCGAATGGTCCTTGGTTAGCTGTTGAATCGTACCGTTTCTACGCAAATATAGCCTGCTATCGCCTACGTGGGCATACCAAAAGTTATCTTCTTTTATCAGAAGCATTACGAGAGTGGTTCCCATCCCTTGCGCGTCTGGATGCTTAGCGGTATACTCCGATGTTTTTTTCTGGGCCATCTCTATGCTTTCTGAGATTTTCTGCTTGACGCTTAACTTGTCCACAGAACCAAGCGCTTTGAAGTAATTGCTTATCGTTTCCACTGTCAAGTGTGATGCTATTTCGCCTCCTGCATGCCCTCCCATACCGTCACAAACAATAAACAATGACCCAAACATGCCTTCAAACACACCATAGTAATCCTGATTACTAGTACGATTGGGGTTTAAACCAATGTCTGTCAGATTTCCTACTGTTAAATCGTTAAATAATGGCCTCATTTGGTCTCCATCATTTCATAAATTGAGAAAATGCCTTCACTCGAGCCAATTGAAAAACGATCATTGTGATGTATCTCAGAGCGCGACACTTTTCGTGAGTTTATTGTAATGCCGTTTGCTGATTCGAGATCACGGATAATGAACCGATCGTCTTTATATTCTATAATCGCGTGCGTTCTCGAGACAGCATTGTCTGCCAAAATAATGCTATTATCGCTATTTCTTCCTATCGTGGCACCATTGGCATCCACCATGTAGATTTTGCCAGAATCTGCTCCTGATAGGAACTCCATCTTTAGTGTGACAGACGGCTTTATTGATTCATTAGCATCTTCAGGTTGAGACTTAGCTTCGGTGCTAATTCTACAATCAGAAATACTATCCTCTTTCTGCTTAATATCATGGTGCAGAAGCATTAGTCTTTTTCTTCTCCAAACTGCTAATATCACAAATAGCAATACTATAAAAGCTAGCGCGATAAGTATCGGCAGATACCTTAGAAAACCCGAAGCGTAAATCACTTTCTTGTGTTGCATTTTGTTATCTGGAAACTTTACCTTCGTTGATGACGTGAATTGTTCGTCCTCTACATTGAAGCTGATGTTCACCATGTGATAATTGCCATCCCCAGCAAGATCACAAACAGTGAAAGATAGCTCATGGAGACTATTCGGCAACTCTGTTATTCTAGCGATAAGACCATGTAATTCCTTGCTATGCTTTACTTGCCCATAGATACCATTGGTTTTCGAAGCGTAGTAATCTAAAATGCTAAAGTCAGGACTTCTCTCAACGGAATACCCAATAGTATGGATAGGAATACTTTGCATGAGCGAACTAGCGATAGTCTGTTCACGATCTCTGGGTGATACCACATCATAGATAACATCTTCTTTGCCATCACTGATAAATAATACTGAGTTCAACCCGGGTAGTTTTCGTTCAATAACTCTCTTTAACGCCTTATCAATACTATAGTGTAGATATGTGTTCCCTTTTAAAGTTTTGATGTTGTTGACTGACTCTTGCAGTATCTCTTTATCTAGGCTATAGTCGTTTAGAATTATCATCTCATTGCCAAATATTGATATCGATAGACGTACATTTTCGGGTAAATCCATTATCACTTTGCCCAATGATTCACGTATGTTTCTCAGCTGAGCGGAAGACATAGATCCTGAAGTATCAATACAGATCAAAACATTGTATTGCTTGTTTAGCGTCTTGAATGCTGTAATCTTCAGTGAATCAACTTCGTAGCTACCATCTACGTTGACAGCTAAATCATCTACCAGATCATCTATCACACTACTATCTTGAGATAAAGCAAAATAACTTTTAATGCTGGGATATAGTCGAGCGTCAATATGGTGCTGTTTTATCTCGTGAGCGGACAACAAGAATGAAACTAGCATGAGCAAGGTTAAAGCCACTATTGCTTTCACATATCTCATATATTAATCCCTCTTCATATAATCCTTAGTTTAAAAACAATACTCCCAAGTTTAATAATGTCACCATCATTAAGATACACTTTGTCTTCGACGATTTCATCGTTTACATAAGTACCGTTGACGGACAGCATGTCCTTCAGTATCAGTTTGCCGTCACGGAACAAAATCATAGCGTGTTCATCAGATACGGATGAGTGATTTATGGAAAGATCACATTTTACGTTTCTTCCTACTTTATTCTTACCTACATATAATCTGAAATCTAAACCGCTGGGTTGTAAATCATAAGTGACAATCCAACCAACTAGTTTTCTCAGGTCTGCATTAGCTCCTATATTTTCAGGATCTAGCGTAGATTGTTCTGATCGCTGTGAATTGGGGTCATAGATCATGGTGCGGTCACTCTTCATAGCTGGTTTCGGGTTAATTATCCGTGTCTTATCAGCATGGTTGGAACTTCTTTTAAATGAATCAATAAGCGTTTTATTGTCATTACAACGATCTTCACCCTCTATTACTGTTTTGACATTTTGCGAAGAAGTCGATGGTGGGCAATAGGGACAAGTAGATAGATTTGCATCGTAATTATGGCCATTTACACAGGTCTTTTTCAAGACTGTCAATTGATGCCCACATTTCTTGCAATATTTAGCGTTATCAGTATTATCTGCTAAGCAGTTGGGACACTTCATTTTTTTCTCCTTTTTTAATTGTGCCTTGTGATTCTTATTCTCATTCTTCTGTCAATTCAGATAAAGATGCATGCATTTTAACCCCCTTATCTGATCATCTGGTTAAGCATCTGATATACCTTAGTTGCCTCAGACTTCGTGGGAGTATCCCATTTTGTGTAATCAACAATCGGAATGTCTTCACCTAGTGCGATTATTCTTATTTGTGTGTGTTTAACCCGGTTCGCTCTGTCTATCCAGAGACCAATTCCCCAACATATCACCAAGAAGATTAATCCTTCCAGAGAAAATAAGGTACTACGGCCATCGCTAAACCAATCAACACCAAAGGGAAGAGTTAAGAATATCCCCGCTATAAGAAATGCCCATGTTGGGGCTTCAGGTAAAAATGATGACTTGTATACCTTGGTTATGCTATGCAGTTTGATTGTCTTTTCTTTTGGTTTGGAATCCTTAGGATAATGCAGAATAATGGAATCACTTGTAATAGATACGTGCTTTCCTTCAAACACAATTTCAGGTTTGGCTGACACAGGCTCTGGAGATAGGGTTGTTTCCTCTAACCTCGTCATGTCATTTTGATTCTGGAAGAACTTCTCGGGGTATTTACTCCTGGACTGTAATGCCGTTAATACCTGAGAAGCGGATGCTCTGTTCGCAGGATCCTTTTGAGTCATGGCATTTAGCACTAACACAGTCTTATCGCTAAGATGCGGATTAGCAACTCGAGGGTCTGGCAGTGGCAGGGGACTTACAATCTCTTTTTGGATTGCAAACTCGCTGTCCTGTCCGGTCTTATAGGGCAGTTTGCCCGTAAGCATCTCAAAGAGAAGAACCCCGCACGAATATATGTCTGATTTACTATCTACTGATTTGGGATTAATAATTTGCTCAGGACTCATATATGCTACAGTTCCAATTTGTAATCCCGTCTTTGTTAATTGCTCCATGCTGCCAAGGGCTTTGGCAATGCCAAAATCCATAATACTTACTTGGTCATTGGCTGATATCATTATATTGGATGGTTTAATATCACGATGAACGATGCCTTTTGAATGCGCATACTCCAAGCCTGCTAGAATTTGTTTGAGTAGTTTTAGCGATCGAACTTCAGGGATTGAACCACAATTGCGGATTAAGTCTTTGAGGTTGAGCCCATCGCAGTAATCCATAACTATATAATATGCCCCATCGTTCTCGAAAAAACTGCGCATATTAACGATATTCTTATGGACTAGACGGGATTGTATCTCAGCTTCTCTAAGAAATCTTCTAATCATTTCAGAGTTACTAGACAATGAGGGATTTAGGACTTTAACTGCTACAAGATCTTGAGTACCTACATCTTTTGCACAGTATACAGAGCCCATGCCTCCGCTACCGACTAATCTTTCAATTCTAAAACTTCGAATCTGTGAGCCTATATGCATTACGACCTCGCATTATATCGTTCATCATACATAGAGTAATACCTTGCTTTGTTGCTTAAGGTTTTCGAAGGCACCTAACAGATCATCTATTGGTTACAGTCAATAACAAACTAAGCAACCAAGGACATTATCAAAACACTGCTGTTTCATGTCAAGATAATTCTAGCTAACCCCACTCTACCTTCCCATTTTTGATTTGGCTCGATGCGCCGCAATAGATTACACTCGTACGGTTACGCTGCCGATTCTTGGTGAAATTTCCGCCGGCCCCCAGAGACTACATCTACGACCTCCGGAATTTAGGCGAGAATATCAAGATTCCGCGTTCACTCATCCTCGGAACACCCGATAATTATATGGCATTTAGAGTAAATGGACACAGCATGGGACCCAATATCATGCATGAAGACCTCGTGATCATCAAACAGGAGGCCATCTGGGAAAATATCGATCAGAGAGTCTGTGCAGTGAGATGTGATGATGGTGTCACACTTAAGAAAGTGGAACTCGATCACGCCAATAAACGTATTATCTTACAGCCATTTAATATAGACTACAAAGTCCAGATATTAGACCCGGATCAGGGTCTCGATATATATCTGATCGGAGTTTTGTCACTTC
>JALNYD010000001.1 GCA_023230025.1 Candidatus Cloacimonadota bacterium
ATACGCCCGGATTCTTTTCCGGGATCAGCTTTCCCTTCACTCCCTGGGTGGGAGCCAAAGCTTCATACCTGATGCTGCCTACCACCTACAGGGATTCATACCTGCATGTAAATAAGCACAAACTCCTGGCTCTGGATGATGCCAAAGCTCAGATCAAACGTTATTTTCAGCAGATTCAACGCACTCATGGGGTCTTTGCTCTGGATCTTTCTCTGGCAGCATACAATGATATCCACTATTGTCACAAGCTCTATTCCTATGTATTAGCGCTTGTCACATCAGCTTCAACCTGGGTAACAACTGCGATGGAACTTAGCGACTGGTGGGAAAAACGTAATAAAGTGACCATTGAAGAAAGTGAATATGAGATCTCCTTGTTCTTCCCGGAAGCCTTAGCACATTTTACACTGCAACTACATACTGAACAGAAAGTACGCGAAATCGACGGACAGAAGGCAAAAATCGAGGGTAATAGCCTCTTCTTCACTGATGTGAAGGCAGAATCCTTCTGTGTGATTCGCTTGGTTCAATAGATGAAGATACGCATCCTGCATTTACAGCTTCTACCCTTGATGAGCGGGGTGCAAAGGTTTTCCATCCACCTGTTGGAGGGATTGCCAGCCAGGGATTATGAGATTTATGTGGCCTCCAAACCTGGAGGTCCATTTGTGGATGCTATCCAACAGCGGGGCTGGACTTATCTGCCTATCCGCAGCTTTCGTCACGCCATCTCCCCTACAGATCTGATCAGCTTCGGAGAAATCCTGTATCTGTGCATCAAATATCGCTTTGACATCGTGCATACCAATTCCTCAAAACCAGGGCTTTTGGGCAGAATCGCCGCACGCATAGCGGGAATACCTCTGATTGTGCATAGTATCCATGGCACTGCTTTTCAGGATTATCAATCCCCTCTGGTTTACCGAGGCTATATGATGCTGGAAAAACTTGCTAACCACTGCTCTGACTACAGCATATTTGTGAACAACAGTGATAGATTAAAATGTCTGCAACTGGGACTTTTGCCCGAACGCAAAGCTATCACGATTTATAACGCACTCCGTCCTGATGTCACTGAAAACAGTAGCGGACAAAGGGATCCCAAGAGCTTCACCATTGGTAGCACGATCAGATTCTCGGAGCAGAAGAATGTGGTCAATCTGACTATAGCGGCATGCAAGGCTTGCACAATGAATGATAAACTGAAGTTCATCCTGCTGGGCGATGGGGAGCATTTCAGCTTGTGCAAGAGCATAGTGCATAGCCACCGCTTAAGTCAGCGCATCATCCTGCCGGGATGGGATTCTGATGTGAAGCCTTGGCTGAAGGTCTTTGATGCCTTTATTTTGTATTCCAGATGGGAAGCCATGCCTTATAGCATTATTGAGGCCATGCATGCAGGATTGCCCATCATCGGTTCAGATATCCCATCCATCCGTGAATTAGTGGATGATTCAGTGGGGTGGCTTGTGAGGCTGAATGATCATGACATGCTGGTATCGACCATGATTGACGTCGCTTCAGATCCCTCAGGCGCAAAGCTTAAGGGTACTGCAGCGGCTAAGAAAGTGGTGCAGATTAGTGATTACAACTCAATGATCACTTCCTATCGTAATATCTATGAGGGCAAAAGCGATGCCTGAATCCCTTCATGTGCCAGTAGATTCAATGATGCACCAAGCGATATCATCTGGCGAATAGTATCGGATAAGATATGACTACACTTATTACCCTGGCCGCTCTATTCATCTTCCTGATCACGCAGTTGCTGGTACCCTTCAACATACGGTTTTCTATCCTGCACGGTATTATCGCTCGCCCCAATGAGCGCAGAATACATAAGGTCAACACACCCGAAGCTGGGGGATTATCCTTTGCCATTCCGATTATTGCCATGCAATTGCTGCTGGCGCTATTCACCCGGGGAGAAGAGATCAGTCGTTTGTTTTTTGAACTCTCAGTGGTGAGCACTGTGGCTTTGACCTTTGGACTTCTGGATGATCGCTTTGAAAGTCCTGCTCGCTACAAGTTCATCTGGCAAATCGTCCTGGGCATTGTGATGTATGTGATTGGCTATAGAGTGCTGTTTATCACCAATCCTTTGGGAGAGCACTTCATTCTGGGCTGGTTATCATTTCCGATAACCGTGTTGTGGTATGTTGTTGTGATCAATGCTATCAACCTTATCGATGGCATGGACGGCCTGGCAACCGGCATTTCTGCAATTGCCTGCATGGTCTTGCTCACGGTGGGGATCATTGAAAACAATCTATTGGTCATTTGCCTCTCCAGCTTTATGGTGGCGGGATTACTGGCTTTTCTACGCTTCAATTTCTTTCCTGCAAAAATCTTTCTGGGTGAAACCGGAGCTCAATACATTGCTTTGAATATTGCCGCAATATCCACAGCCGGAGCATCGCAATTCAAAGGAATTACTTCCATGACCCTGATCATACCACTGGCAGCGCTTGCCATACCCTTCCTGGACGTATCCCTGGCAATATTCAGGCGCATCCGGGTGGGAAATATCTTCAAGGCAGACAAAGCTCATATCCATCACACCATGCTTGCTTTTGGGCTTTCTCAACGGACAATCTCGATTATTGTATATTTTATCACTTTCCTGTTTGGCTTGATTGCCATTGGTTTTTCATTTACCGATAAAAAGATCTTATTCTCGCTACTGATGCTACTCTTGGTAGTAGTAGTGATCACAGCTTACATTTTAATGCGCATGGAGCAAAAGAAATGAAAAGACTATCCCTTGTCCTGATCATGCTTTCCGTAGTTTTCTTAAGCGGAGAAGACTGGCAAACCATCAACAACACAAATCACGTTTATAACATCACTAAAGCTGACAATAACCTCTATCTTGCCACCTGGGGCGGAGTCTTGCACATTGAGGGTAACAGCCCATCCCAAATGAACGAGATCAAACACTGGACCTCCGGCGACGGATTGGTATCAAATGATATTCGTTGTATTGAACAAGGTGAGGATTCAAATAGTCTGTGGCTTGGTTCACGTGATGATGGGATAACAGTCATTACTTCTTCCGGTGTACAGAATCTTGATTTGGACTTTGGCTTGCCTTCCCTAAGCATAAATAGCTTTCTGGAATATGGGTCCCGAATGTTAGTGGCCACAGATCAGGGTATGGTTGTTTATTACTATCTACCAGGAGTCAGCTTCCCCCTGTTACTTAACCAATACAATCGAACTACTACAGGAAACGCTCTGTTGAGTGATAATATCAACGAACTTCACCTGGCAAACAACGGCATCCTTTTTCTCGCCACTGCAGCAGGTATAAATTATGTTGCGATTGACTCCCTGGACATCAATGATGCCTGGCACTCACTTAACTCCTCAGGCACCTTACCCAGCAGCCCAAGCTATCTGATCTCCAGCAACAACAACCGCATCGCTGTTGCCACTCAGACCCAGGTTTACGTCAATGATCTCTCCCTCAATCCGGATTCCTGGGAGTCAATTGCTCTACACCCGGACCCTGAGCCAAGGGTAATCTCTGCAATCATGTTAAGTTCTTCTGATGATCTTTGGGTTGCCTATGGTGAGTGGGATGACAGGATATTATATTATGACCGAAGCGATTCATTACTTATGAGTAAGATCAGTCCCGAGGGCAATATCACTTCTTACTATGAATCTACCAACAATCTGGGTTTGAAATCTATCGCCAGTATTCAAGAATTTGATTCTGATATATTCATTAGCACTTGGGGTGAAGGTATTGCCAAATTTGATACTCTCAGAAACGAATGGGATTTCTTTTATTCAAATAGTATTGGTTTCCCCAGAATCACCCAAAGCAATGCCGGCAAGGATAACAGCCTTTGGTTCGCCAGCGGCAATATTGGTGATCATCTCGTTCCCAAAGGTACGATGGGAGTCAGCAAATACAAAGACGGCATCTGGACAAATCTGACCATCAACAACAGTCCCCTGCAAAGCGACAATATCATGACAATTGGAATTGATAAGTATGATCGCCGATGGTTTGGTGCATGGTCCACTGCTTATGAAATTGGCCCCTGGTTCCCTGGTATCACAATTCTAGATGAACGCAATGGAAGCTGGAAACGGCTCACAAAATGGGGTGTTGCAGATTATGACCCAGAGCTGGGAGAATATGGTTCCTATATTTCAGGTAGCCCCAGACTTCTGGGCAACACCATCCATGATGTGTATCGTGACCTATACGACAACATGTTTGTGATGTGTTATGACGATGGTGTCACGGTGCTTGATTCAGATTTGAATCATCTAAGGGACTTTGAACTCAAAAACTCTCCCTACCAAAGGGTCTTGAATGTCCATCACAATGGAAGACAGTATTTCTTTGGTACCGAGAATGATAGCGGTTTGAGCATATGGAATCATGACAGCATCCCTGAAACCGATGGGACACACTGGGTCACGAATATCCCCTCTGAACTCAAACAAGGTACCATTTATGGTGTTGCCAGCACAGAAACACCCTATTCTGGCTGGTATCACTTCATCGCTTCCGGTTCCGGTCTTTATATGTGGGACGAAACAAACTGGTATCGTTATGACACTTACATTAAACGCTATATCTACAACTTCAGTACCTTCCAATGGAACAACGATACCCTGTATTATGCGGATGAAGAACGATTGTTCGGTAGCATCAGCACAGTACCCAATTCCATCTTTGGCGATCCCTTCGGACGCATTTGGATTGGCAGTTATGATAATGGAATCAGTATGTACAATCCCGTTACGGAGCGTTTTACAAATTACTTTCAGGCCAATTCTCCCCTGCTCTCAAATCGCATTATATCCTTTGGCTACGACCCTCTGGAAGGCAGATTGTTGATTGGAACTCCAGATGGTCTGAATACCTTCAAGATTGGCCGCACTGTCAAGCCAGACGTTTCTCTTAGCACTGTGAAGGCTTTCCCAAATCCCTTCCGCCCTGATGGCTTTTCCACTGTTCAGATTGTCAATCTGCCAGCAGACAGCATGCCCAAGGGCTCAAACAAATGCTCAATATACTCCTCTTCTGGAGCTTTGATCCAGCAATTGAAAGAAAACCCCTTCGCTCGTTTTGAGTGGAATGGCAAAAACAAAGCTGGCGATTTGGTTTCCAGCGGGATATACTTCTTTGTGATTGTTGATGATGACGGCAACATCGCTAATGGCAAGATCGCAATCATCAGGGAATAGGAGCACCTTCTTCAAGCATAAACTGGGGATATACTCCGTCCTGCAAATTGTTTGCAGCAGGGATTGTTAGCCATGTTGATACTGAGTGCCTAAAAGAGATGAATGAATCATATCTGGATCACGGACACTTACATATAGTCCCCAGTCTTATTCTTCCAGAATCTGGCGTCATCATTGCCGATGCCAGAGTAAAGGCCATTTATGGTGACTATTTTCCCCGAAGCATACCCATCCTGGAGCTAAAAGCCATTGAGAGAGCAAAAAGCATGAACACTCTTGGCAAAATATATGGTTTCCTGAGTGAGCATAACGTACATCGTAGTGATATTGTTCATGTTGTCGGAGGAGGTTTGATCTGCGATCTGGCAGCATACGGAGTAGCAACCTTTAAGCGCGGTTGCCGGCTCCGGCTATATCCCAGCACTCTGCTATCCATGATCGATGCCGCGATTGGCGGAAAATGCGCTGTCAACTATCGAAACATCAAGAACCACATCGGCACCTTCTATCCTGCCGAAGAGATTTTCATCCATCCCAACTTTTTGCATACCCTGAGTTCAGATGAACTCCGTCAGGGTCTTGCTGAAATGCTGAAGAGCTATTTGATTTCTGATCAATTGAGTCCGCTTGATCTCAGTTGCAGCATTCCCCCATCTTCGCAGATTCTGGAGTATGCTGTCTTCAAAATGCAGTTGTGCAAAAGTGATCCCTATGACCTTGGTGCACGCCAGCAACTAAACTTTGGACACACTTTTGCGCACATCCTGGAATCCTCCAGCCAGTATCGGTTTAAGCATGGTGACTGTGTGGTAGCCGGGATGATCATTGCCTTGAATATCAGCCTGAAACTGGGCTTGATAAGTAAGCTGTCTGCCCAGGCTCTCTTGAATACTCTGCGCCAATACCCCCTTCCTGCCGGTATTTCAGATTTCTATGGCAGTCTTGACTACCAGGATATATTGCGAGCGACCAGCCAGGATAAAAAGAACAGCAACAAAGTCACAAGGATGGTATTACCAGTTGCCTTTCGCAGGGTTGAAGTTCAGGAAGTAGTACTAAACAGTGTTGTGCTGAGTGAAGGCTTGGGATAAAATACTGCTGTAGCTCGTTCCACTACAACAAAGCATACATCACGTCAATGCCCACCTGGATGCAGGATTCGTCCGGTAAAAACTCCGGTGAATGCAAAGAATGCTCGCTGCCACTGCCCAGCCAAAACAGCAACCCTGGATAGATTGTTGTAAAGAAACCAAAGTCTTCTCCAGTCATCACAGTATTGGCTTCCAAAAACCGATAACCCAAGCCTGTACTTCTTTCTTTCAATCGTTCATAGAGGTTTTGATCATTAACTACAGCGTCATAGGAACCCAAAAAATCGGTCTTAACCCTGGCCCCAATACTTCGGGCACATTGGATTGCCCGTTTCTCGATTAGCTCGTTGAGGCTGTTTCTGGTCTGGATATTCAGGCTGCGATGAGTACCTTCCAATATACAACTATCGGCAATCACGTTCCTGATGCGTCCAGCCTGCATTTTACCCACGTGGAAGATCAATCTTTGGCTTTGGGAAAGCTCCAGAACCTCGTTTTGCATCTGGCTCATAAAATCGATTGCTGCTGAAAGGGCATTAACTCCCTGCTCCGGGAATGCGACATGTGCAGCTTTACCGATGAACTCCACGTCAAACTCCTGAGGGATCCCAAAGAAGATGCCAGTCTTGCTGCTGATTGTGCCCACGGGCAGATTACTGCCTACATGCAGGGCAAACGCGGCTGAGACTGGGTATTGCTGGATCACTCCCTCTGCCAGGATGCTTTGAGCTCCACCCTTGCCTTCCTCAGCAGGTTGAAACAGAAACAGGATGTTGTTTTGCGGGAGATTCTCATACACTCTGGCTATCAGACCCATCAATACCGCCATATGTACGTCGTGTCCACAGGCATGCATACAACCCTTTAGCCTGGAAGCATATTCATATCCGGTTTGTTCCACCAGCGGTAAAGCATCCATATCAGCTCTGAATAGTTGATAATCCCCTTGCGTTCCGCTATAACTGAGAAGCAATCCAGAGGAGTTCGTAAACTCATGCAATTCAAAGTGCAATGAGCGCTCCTTATCCTGCTTCAGCATTGCCTCCAGTTCGGCTTTCAAGAATGCTTTTGTGGCATTTTCGGCAAAAGCCAGTTCCGGAATCAGATGTAGTTGCTGGCGTATCTGTCTGGGATCAAGCATCAGATCCTGCCACTCATCCTGGCATGTAACTTCATAATATTCACCGCATTTGCTGCAGCTCCAATGCGAACGTTGTGTCCTACATTCCAAAAGCTGATTGAGTGTCTGTCGGTTCCATATCGAAGCCGGCAAACGTGAGCAAGGTTAGAATTGCCAATAGCCAGAGGGGTGATATAGCTATTCTCGTGTACTTGGATTGCCTCTGCAGACTGCAACAGCTCACTTGCTTCCCCAAGATCAACCTGTCGGTCAAACTCGGCATACACTGAAGCAGAATGTCCATAGATAACGGGCACTCTCACCGTTGTCGCACAAACTGACACATTACTATTACGCAGTATCTTGCGAGTTTCACAATCCATCTTTTCTTCCTCAGTGCTATATCCACTATCCAAAAATACTCCGATCTGAGGAATCACATTGAGATCGATGATTTCCGGATAGCTACCCTTCAGGGTGGAACCCTTGCGTTGTTTCATCAAGGTATCAATTCCGCTGTGCCCGCTGCCTGATACGGCTTGATATGTGGATACCACTATTTTCTTCAAAGTATATGCCTTATCCAGAATGTGCAGGGGCAGAACCATTTGAATCGTGCTGCAGTTGGGGTTGGCTACAATCCCCGAGTATGAATGTAACAAGTCTCCATTGATCTCAGGAACCACCAGAGGGATATAGTCATCTTTACGGAATGCGGAAGAGTTATCTATCACCAGTTCGGAAACATCAGCAGCAATTGGGGCAAAGGTACGAGCTACTCCAGCCCCTGCAGAGAAAAACACGTAGTCATATCTGGTTAGCAGAGAATCTTCTTTAAGTTCCATTACCTCTATGGGACGATCCAAGTAATATAGCATTGTTCCGCAAGATTTTGCCGAAGCATATAAATCCAGCTGATCTATTTGAAGGTTCAGTTCTTCCAGGCAACTCATCATCATTCTGCCCACTTCACCGGTTGCACCAACAATCGCAATTCTCATTTAGTATGTCCTTTTGTTTGCTGTTTTTGGTGTCAAAGTGGCAGGACTCAGTCTTTTGTCAATGTAAACTTGACGAAATGCTGCCCTTCAAAAAGCTTGCATCTGCGTGCCCCTGTAGCTCAGGGGATAGAGCAGCGGTTTCCTAAACCGTTGGTCGGAAGTTCGATTCTTCCCAGGGGCGCCACTTATATTCAGCAGTAAAAAGAAAGGAATAGATGAACCATCCTCAAGTGCTATCCCAATACCTTGGCAAGGCAGCCTTGTTTTTCCATCAGGGTCACTTACATTTTACCTATATTGATCAGGTCATGCAAGATAAGCTATGTTTAACTGACACAAAGGGGAACACCTTCACTCTCAGTCCTTCCAGAATCATCCTCTTAGCGCAGTCGGGAAGCATTAGCAATATCCAGCTCCTTCAGGATTTCAAACAAAATGCCCTGGATAAAAGCAAAGCATTTACCAAACTTGATCTTGCGGGAGAGGCATTTCCTGAGTTATGTCAGCGTTTGAATCTGACCCAGGATTCTGCTCGATTCGGGCTCTTTGTACACCTCAAAAACAATCCCTTATGGTATTATCAAAAGCACGATAAACTCTTTACCAGAAGTGAAGAAGAAACCCAAGCCTACTTACTTGCTCAGAATCAGGCAGATCAGCGGAGAGCATTCTTATCCACGATTGATAGCTATCTGAAGAATCTGAACTCCGCTCTTCCAGCAGAGCTTAAGCCAGAAGACTCCAGCCTGTTGCTCACTCAGCTTCAGCAGATGCAACAGGGGCTCAGAATTGATGATCTGGAGAAGCTTGCTTCACGCCGCAACCCTTATCCATCCCTCAGTGAGTATGTTGTAAGAATCCGAAAATCCCTGGGTGATGAGGCTGATGATCCAGCTTTGATGGAATCAGGCTTACCCATATCTTTCATTGATCTGCCATCGAAACTCAATCTGAAAGAAGCAGAGCTTCCGCTTGCAGATCATACTGCCTTTTGCATAGATGATGAAGATACTTTGGATTATGATGATGCCATCAGCATCCAAAGCTCTCCCTCCGGTTTTCGCATCGGCATTCATGTAAGTAACCTTGCCCAATGCCTTAGTGCGGATCATCCCCTGTTCACACAATCCTTACAGAGAATATCTTCACTATACCTGCCCTCTCTGAACGTTCCGATGCTACCCATTGAGTATTCTCAGGGCAGATTCTCATTGCGTAGCGGTGAACAGAAACAGGTGTTGTCTTTATACCTTGATTTTAGTACAAATCTGGAGCTTAAAAACACTTTCCTGAAAGCGCAAGTGATCACGATCTCGCAAAACTTTAGCTACAATGATATCGATAAGGATCGCACAAATCCAGAACTACAGATGCTTTTCCGTATTGCTGCTGCTTTGAAAGATCAACGTGATCCAGCCATGGATAAGGAACGCTTTTACTATTCAATCAAAGCTAGTTCTTCCAGAATCTCAATGCGTAAAGTAGATAGCCAAAGCCCAGCCCGGATGGTGATTGAGGAGCTGATGATCCAATACAACCGCTGTATCGCTCAGTATGCTTCAAGTCTCAAACTGCCCTTGCTATACCGGAACATCAACCAATTCCTGGATGATTTTCAAGAGGTGCGCAATAGCTCGGCATATCTTTCTACCACTCCTGGCTATCACCCTGGTATCGGAGCTGAAGCCTATTTACATGCTACCAGCCCCATCCGTAGAGTGGTGGACATGATCAATCAGATGCAGGTGTATAACTCACTATATGATCAACCGATTCCCTTTTCTGAAGATAATCTAAAGCGCATGATCCCCCATATTGAAAAGCGCATTCTACTGATCCGCGAAACTGTTATTCGCTCAGAACGCTATTGGTTCCTGAAGTACATTGAACAGGAATTGCTGAATAAACCTCTGCAAGCTCAGTTACGCGGTTATGTGAATGGTAGATTAAAAGCATTAATCCTGCCCTGGGGAAAACAGGTATTGCTTGATACAAATGCAAAACCTGATGACGAATACTTCCACCTGGTAGTATATAAAATCGATTGGTCGAAACAAATCCTGCTTGCCGATATCATTGGCTAAACGACCAATTCCCTGCAGGAGCACTTGCCTGAAGTAATCACCTGTACATTATGAGGACGGGGCACCCATCCCCGATACTTCACCACTGTTTCAGCACTACATCAGCCCATAATCTCCACATGGCATGGGAGTATTATGGGCTGATGTAGTGCTGAACATAGCATGAACCCGGGAGGAGGAAGCAATGTGTAGATGCCCATCACCGTATTTATTCGTGGGTAGTGTCAAAATGATCTGGAACAGCATGATGGGCTGTATTTCTGCACTGAATAATATCGTGTTTAGTTTGAAATGACATAATCCATGCCCAGCCCACCACCCAATAATGACCATTGAATAATCAGTGTCACTAGCTGCAGAGCTTGTGTGATGACTCAAAAAACGTGGTATTGTCCCTTTAGTTCCCAACGGGACCTTAGTTGAGAAAGACTGGGGATAGGTTTGCAGACGTCTCGTCTGCATAAGCAGCGAAGCTGCTTACATTTACGGAACAACGTTCCGTCGACACGAGACGTGTCGAATCCTACGCCTTTTAATTGAAGGGCGATCTTTTTCGACACGAGACGTATCGAATCCTATTAAAAAACCCGATGCCCTGAGGCATCGGGTGTATTATTTGGATTCTGAATCAGGATTATTTCATCAGCATCATTTTGCGGGTTTCGCTATGACCTTCGGTGCTAAGACGATAGAAATAAACACCGCTGGTTACAGCTCTACCGTTGCTGTCAGTACCGTTCCAAACCATGCTGGTTTTACCAAAAGGTGCTGAACCGTTGAACAGGCTCTTTACCAGCTGACCTTTTACGTTGTAAATGTCAAGCTTGGCCTGACCGGCTTTGGGCATATCAAAGCTGATTGTTGTTTCAGGATTGAAGGGGTTGGGATAGTTGGGATTCAACATTCTGGTTACAGCAGGAGCTGTGCCATTGGCATTGGAAACCATGGGCGGGAAAACAATCTGCATTTCCATGAACATCACTTCGCCACCATCATTGTTCGGGTGAGCAGGAGGAGTATTGGCATAGGAACCCCAAGTATAATCGTTGTAGAACATCATACCGATTTTTCCAATCTTATTCTCACCATCTGGGCCAACGTAGATAACCTGGTCAGCGGGATACACCCACATTGGTTTGATTCCATCGAACTCAGGAGTTTCAACGCTATTCAAAACAATGGGTTCAGTCCAGTTATCCCCACCGTTGGAAGAAACTGAGATATAGATTTCTGGAACTTGGCTAAATTCAGCATAATCAGGATCATTATCGACGTTAGCCGCTTTAGCGCGCATACAGTCTTGCCAGACTGCTACTAACATGTTCTGATCATTCACTTCGCTAACCTTGATGTTGTTGTAGTGAAACTCCATAGCGTCAGTATGAAGAGATTCATCCCAGTGTGGGAAAGGCCATATTTTTTCAGGGTTCAGGTAATATTGTTCATCATCAGCCTGGTAGTATTCCGGTTCACCCCAGGGAGCTTCAAGATCCCAGGGAGTCCAGGCGGAGTTGAATGTATCATCAGGATTGATCTGAGGAAAGATTTCATTTACTGCGAATTCATTTGTCAAAGGATTCCAAACCAATGATTTTACAACCTGGAAATCAACCCAGTATCCACCTTCAATCGTGCTTTGTGCCCAAACACCGGGGAAAACCACGCGTCCGTTGGGAGTTGTTACAGCATTCAGGTGACTGGAGTTTGCCAGAGACCAAACCATCTCATCATCCGGATAAGGTACATCACCTTCACCAACAAAGTAACCGGTTCCGCCAGGGGTACCGGCAGGGTTCCAGGATGGAAGCTGACCAGAGCCGCTAATCCGGGTCCAGGTGCCTTCACCATAATTGTCGTTTACAAAGATATCTGTGCCATCTTCAATGATACTGGTGGTTCCATCGGATTCAGTGCCGATGTGATAACCGGCATAATAGACATTACCCTGGTTGTCTGTAGTCAGGGCATGGAAAGGACGACGCCATTCGGGATCGTGGTTCCATTGATCCATTTCCGGGATTGATGTGTGATTCCATTGCAAGGGAACGTTTCCTTCCAGCATATCACCATTAAAATCAGCATAAGCAATGTAGAGGTTTTCACTGGGGTTGCCAGGAGTATTGTGAGTTACATAATTACGCATGGCTACATATACTCTGCGCATTCCAGCAACTGGTGATGGTCCGATTTGAGCGGTTGGCCAGATGAATTCATTATCGGTAGAGGGATCTCCAACACCAGGAGTAACGGCGATGGGGTTATCAGCAATTACTTGAATATCATTGAACAAACCAGAGATACCACCGATGAAGGCATCAGAAGTGTATTCCACTTCCAATTCAGCATCTGTGTCACCACTGGCATTTGCGTGCCAGGCATACAAAGGTTTGCCAGAAACAGGATCCACCGCTACGGTTGGATAACCTTCATTGTTGTTTACGGCAGTAATTTCGTTGTTGTTGATCATATTCCCCTGAGCATCCAGGTGTGCATAAAAAGCACGACGGGTGCCGGTGGGGGTACGTTTTCCATGATAAGTCATGAAATATCCAGGATACATGGGATCCGGGATCACGCGAATTGGAAGACCATTGTAACTTCCGATCATATAGTCATAGTAGTTAACCATAAGGGAAGTGGGGGTTTTAGTAAAGGTAAAAGCCGGTACTTCACGGGTACGTGAGACCATTCTGCCAGGACCTTCTACATCATAAGCTTTAGGGTAGGCAGCAGCTTTCATTTCTTTGGCATACACAGCACTGACCAGGAAGGACAGGCATAGGACGAGTAACAAGAGTTTTTTCATCGTTCCTCCAGTATTTTTATTCATTTTAGTATCTCATTTTAAGTGACACACGATGTGCGCTCTTAAGCATGTTTTCGGCCAAATAGCCCATATCAGTATAGGCATAATCAATATTGAAAATCCCCAAAGAGGTTGGAACCTGCCAACCTGCTCCAGCACTGAAACCATTGGTGTCATAGTTGAACTGGTAACCAGCTCTCAGGAAGATGTTACCCAATTTGTATTCGGTGCCAAGGTTCCAGGTTTCCGTCCGGTCTATTACGTTATCCAGCTGTAGCGAAGCAATCCAATGACTGTTATCAGTACGCATCAGGTCACCAGACACTCCCAATGAAAAGTGCATGGGAATCTTGCTTTCCAGTTCTGCTCCATCCTCGTCAATCTGGCCATCACCATCGTTGTCGTACAAATCAAATGGATCCTCATCAGTTGAGCCATCATCATCATCATCAACGCGGAAACGGACATCTGGACCGAAGTTTTTAAGCGCCATTCCTATCTTGATATTGTTCCATCCGGTATTATACATGGAGCCAAGATCAAAGGCATAGCTGTTTACAGCGTATTCATAGAGATTCTCACGCAGGTACTTGACACTCCCACCAGCAGAAAACTTGTCGGTGAACTGCTGAGCATAACTCAAGCCAAAAGCAGCGCTGCTGTTGGTAAAATACTCACCAGTGTGTTCAAAGGTTTCTTCATCGGTTATTTCCATCTTGTCCATGTGAAGTACTGTGCCAAATACTGCATAAGTAGACACACCGGTTGTGTATGTTGCGGCGGCATACTCCTGCATAATATTGGCAGGCCAGTTTGTGTGTGAGAAGAACACTTGATTTTGAAACGATGGAGCCAGACCTGCGGGATTCCAGAATACAGACGAGATATCGTCAGTAACTGCAGTATAAGCTTCGCCCATACCGATAGCACGGGCATCGACACCAAGTTTGAGGAACTGCATTCCCACTGTACCCACCTTGCCAAAGGGCTTGGCAGATATCCCAAAGGGCACCAGCAGGACAGCCAGCGTAAGGATCAAGACAATATGTTTCTTCACAGTTCCTCCCTATTTGATTATTACAAATTTACCGACTTTCAACTTGTCGTCGGCTTTGTTTTCTACACTGAACAGATATACGCCGGGAGCGATTATCTGATTGTGTTGGGATAGCAAATCCCATGCATGCATACCGCTGGCAGCAATGCCTTGGGTAGTAGCTTTGGAGATGGTGACAATATCGGTTTGTTGCGCTCCATCATGATCTATGGTCTTTACCAGGTCACCGGCAAGAGTATAGATCCTGATTTTGCAACGATTGGGCAGGTTAATGAACCACAAACGGCGGCTCTTATCTCCCTTCTCATCGTTATCGTATCTTCCATCAAATTTGCTGCGGCCAATGTAGGGATTTGGTACTACCTTTATGTCATCCATTTTTTCAGTAGCCAAGGTCCCTGGGAAGAAGACCTTCATATTGGCATCAGAATCACGCCCCGTTTCCAGGAAGTTCAGATCATTTGAGGGAATACCACGATCAAAGGCCGTAACTGCCACGTAATATTCGATCCCCTTTCTGGGATAATGGATGGATGATCTGTAATATCTGCGAGCCAGGCGTTCCTTTTCAAGCTTTGTGAGCTCTTCTGCAGTAGGATCGATTTCCCCATCCGGGAATGCGAATCTCTTCAAAGGAATCAATTTGGGATCATAAAGAGAAGCGAATCTTTCTGGGTAGTCTATCAGATCCGGATGCATGAACATTTTAGCTTGCAGATAGTCCTGTTCCTCATTGCTTAACATGGGATTATCAGCCAGGATCTGGTCTGCTTGACTCTGGATCTCAGGAGTCCAATCTTTGTCCGGATCATAAATCGGCCAGCCATAGAAGACGCTTCCGTTGGGAACCAGATCATAGTATTCATTCAAACGGTAGAACCTGGCATATTCTGCTGGATCAGCTTGCCACCCACGCTCGTTAATATCAGCTAAATCAGAGCGATTGGGAAGATCGTTATCAATACCCAGGTAGCCGCCGAAATCAAGGAACAGATCCACTGAATCAGCGTTGATCGAATAATCTGCAAGATCCTGCGGTGTATCAATCTTATCCCAACGGTTAATCATTTCCCAATCTTCCTGACTACCACTGCCGGAACGTCCCCAAACTGAGTATCCCTGGAAGTCATGACGCAAGCGGTATGCTGTCCATGGATTAGCCAGAGCATTGTTGTTCCAAGGAAAACCATCACCGAAATCTGTGCGGAACTCCAGAGGGAATTCATCAGGCCAGTTGTTTTCGTAAGGTGCGGGGTCACTATCCAAACCGGGCTTATATTGAGAGCTTCCTGGGAATTGCCAACCCATGATTGCAGTTGAAACCGTTTTCACATCGTAGGTGAATTCACTGCGATTATCCCAATACAGATCAATGCGATTGCCATTATCCATGAGCTCAGCGTGTAGAGCAGGTATAGCTGGAGGTTCCGGAGGATTATAGTGCGGGAAGGTATCCGGAAGAACCACAGTTATCAGATCCTGTGCCTGGCCATAGATTTCCTTAGCCCAGCGGGCAGTTCTCTTGAGGTCTTCCTTGTTCTCGCCGGGGAATACGGCAACCACGATTTTCATGGTCTTTCCGGGAGCTAGATTCCAACGTTTAAAGTAATCCCCATGTTCGTCTACTTCGTCATACTCTGGAGTACCGGGTTGAGCTCCGTAGAAAGCAAAAAGGAAACGCGTGTCATTGGGGCTGGGTTGTTCAAACTCAGTCGCGGTCTCACCATCACCGGGACGCAGAGGAGTATAGTAGCTGGTGTTGGGGTTCTTGCCCGTTAACAACCAATACTTTTCATTGGCTGTACGTCCGGTGGGTGTAAGGCTGCGAGGATTACCATCATCAGGACCCTGTCCAACTTTCCAATACCAGCAATGAAACTCGAGGTTTTCAGGATCTGGGGTACATACACGTGCACCCACCAACCCGGTGGTTAAACCACCATCACCGTCTTCATCACGGGTATATGCAAATTCATAGCCTTCACCTTTCACATAACCGGAAAGGTCGTCAGAAGCTTTTTCCACACCCCAGGTTTGAGGTCCAACGTCTGCATCCATGTAAATACCCATGGCGCAATCGATGAGTTCATCATCGGCATTCATATTGGTAATGTTGAACTCAACGTAAACCAGGTTCTTTATGTAGTCATAGCTCCATTGATAGCTCATTTGACGAATCCGCACATTCAAAGGATAGTGCTTGTTGCTTCCGCGAGATTGACCGTGATCACGATCACCCTCGGTGCCAAATGGGCAATAGTCATAATAGTAGGAGATGAAATCCTGCTCTGAAACAGGAGCTCCATCTTCATCTCTGCGGCCATCACGATCGTCATCATAGCTGGCAGTAAAAGCATAGCTGGTGTAACTGCGATCTGCCAGATCCATGAATCCAAGAGGGAACCAGATCTCAGCATTGGAAGGATCATCCAGGATTGAGAACGCTGATGATGGCATATTGGCAAGATGTTGCCCACCAAAAGTGCTGAACTGGGCAGGTAATTCACTGGCAAGTCTGAAGGGGAATGTATATCCCACAAAGTCTTCATCTATGCGACCATCACCGTCATCATCCACTCCCCGCTTTTGCTGTCGAGTGGAGGCAGAGGCTATGCCATCCACAGCATTATAAAGTGTATAGTTGTCTGCCTGCGCTGCATTGGAAACTAGCAGGGGATTGTATGCAGGCAGAAATTCATAGAGATCTGCATCACCATCAAAACCAACAGTTACCAATGTGTCGAGCACTGGTTTCATGTCCTGAGTCCAGCCATCTTCTCCCTCATAGAGGATTGTATCATTTGAAGCTGATGGTGGATATACTTTCCAGTACAGTTTACGGTTCAAGCCATCACGGCGCTGTTTCTTGGCTCCAAACCACAGGGCACCCTGATAAAGATAATCGATACCGCTACCACCGGGATACTCCAGAGAGGGATACTGCGGAACGATGTCATCACCAGAACCAAAGAAACCGTAGTTACTGACTCTTAGCCAAATGTTTCCCACATTGTGGTATTTGGATAGATCCAGCTTCTTGGTTCCTGTAGTGGGAACCGCCTTGGCTGCGTATGCCATGCTGGCTAACATCAGAATCAGCACCAGGCAGAACACGATCTTATTCATTTTCATCAAACACTCCCGGATTATTTCAATTGGAACTCAACCGGGATGATCACTAGCGTGTCAACTGGTTGTCCGCTACTTTTTCCTGGTTGAAATCTTACTTTACGTACGGCTTCAATGGCAGCTTCATCCAAGCCACCAGGTACCGAGCGTCTTACGTGAATATTTCTCACAGAGCCATCTTTGAGCACTTCCACTTCCAATACCACTTTGCCTTGTATCCGATTACGTTTGGCAAACTCGGGATAAACCGGATTCAAGGATCCAATCATCACCGGGGCTTCATCGTACGCCACAAAGTTGACTGGAGTTTCATCATTGCCTGAAAGACTGGATGCCGTGGTGGTGTTGATATTTCCAATCTGCGAAAGAGCAGCCTGATAGGCTTCCACATCAAACTCCTGGGTTCCCAGCTCTTCACTGATCACCAGAGGAATCTCGATATTTACCTCAGTTTCGGGAGGTTCAATCTTCTCGCGCTCTTCCATGGGAATATCCACAAGCTCCATTCGTTGCGTTTTAAATACTTGCTTTCTTACTTCTATCTTTGGAGTAACCATCATCGCAAAGAGCAACAGTGTGAGTGAAAGCGCCATTGCCTTGCCAAATTGGCTGTTGGCATAATCTTTCCAATCATTGTATTCGTGCTTCATCTTTGCCTCCTAATCCCTGCGTTGCTGGGTTTCAAATGCCACCACCAGGGTATTTGCATCCTGGAGTTGGCGCATCACATCGGACATTACTCCATACATGGTATCCCGGTCTGTCCTGAAACATACAACCAGCTCGGGATCCTCATCCCTTTTACGCACCAAAGTGGAATATACAAAAGTATCTTCCGCAGTCTCAATGCGTGTGGGAACATCATCTATCAGGATAGTCTCATCCCTCATCACATAGATGGTAGTGGTGTGATTGCGGGGTATGCGCTCAATACTGTCTGCCACCGGCCAACGGTCGCGTTCCACCCAGAATTGTTTCTCCTGGACAAACACGGTGCTGACCATGAAGAACAGCAACAGCAGAAAGGCAATATCCGACATCGATCCATTTGGAATGGAAACGTCACGATTTCTTTTTCTTTGTAGATTCGCCATCGTTCCTCCTAATTGGTCGATAATGAAATCTTCTCAATTTTGGCTGCCTTAAGCCGGTCAACCACCCGGATCATATCGTTGTATTTAGCTTCACGATCCGTGATCACTTTGAAGATCATTTCGGGATTTAGCTTTTGCTTTTGCTGAATCAGCGCATCGAGCTCTCCACTTTCATAGGAACGGGGAGCTTCAGTATTTACCACTATCATTCCATCTGCTGTAATCTGCAAACGGGTCATCTCCTTCTCAGTAAGAGTAAGAGTCTGAGCCTGCTGCGTACTTTCTGCAGCTGCTTGGGGCAGGACTATCCTAATCCCCTCTTTCACGTCGAACTTAGTGGTCGCCATGAAAAAGATGATCAAGAGGAAGGCAATATCGGACATCGACGAAGTCGGTATCTCCGCTTTGCCTTTCCTTTTACGTCCTATTTTCATCTCATACTCCCTGAAGGATTAAAGCATCGCTTCGACAACTTTTTCTGTCGCTTTCTGCATGTCAATCACCATGCCATCTACCATGGTGACAAATATATTATTAAAGAATTGCACGGGGATTGCAACTATTAATCCAGCCTGAGTGGTGATAAGAGCAATTTTGATACCACTGGCTACGATTGTTGCATCCACCGCACGGGCTGCTGCGATGGCATCGAAAGCGCTGATCATACCGGACACAGTACCCAGGAATCCCAACATCGGGGCAAGGGTAATGGCAGTAGAAAGCTCCAGGAACCCTTTTTCCAGATAACTCATCTCGATCATTGCCGCGTTTTCAATCGCTTTCTCCACGGCCGGTACTCCGCCCTCGGCTTTGAGCAAACCGGCATATATGATCGCTGCTACAGGACCACGGGTACCCTTGGCAATTTCAGCAGCTTCTTTATATTTCTTGCTTTGGATCAGGGGAATAATCTTTCCCAAGAAGGCATTGAGATTAACCTTGGCATAGATCAGGGCGATAAATTTCCAAACGACATAGGCCAATCCATACACCGCTACGATGAGGATGGGCCACATTGCCCAGCCACCATCTTTAAACCATTTCACCATTCCGCTGCCAAATACCAATTCAGCAAAGCTTTCCAATCCACCGGTGCTTACTGCCGCGGTTGCTTCCTCAGCTGCTTCCTGTGCAAAGGCCATACCTGGCATTACCAGGCTAAGCACTGCAATCAGCAGCATTATGTACGAGAACTTTCTCATTTATGATTCCTCCTTGGAATAATTTAGAAATTGAACGACACGCCGAGAGTTACTCCGCGGTAGTTGCTATAGTTGGTAGGATTATTATCGGATAAGCCATGCACGTATTCCACTTCTTCA
Organism: Candidatus Cloacimonadota bacterium; assembly: GCA_023230025.1. Classification (GTDB taxonomy): domain Bacteria; phylum Cloacimonadota; class Cloacimonadia; order Cloacimonadales; family Cloacimonadaceae; genus UBA5456. The sequence continues at coordinate 19,919 of JALNYD010000001.1, forward strand.
AACACGTAGTTCGCCTGATCATCAATCAGTTCCTCTCCGCTATCAAAGGGATTTCCGGTTCTGGCATACACATCGTATATGTTTCTATTTTTGAACAGGTTGTCAATATCCATGTACAAACGAATGTTTGAACCACCAGGGAGGTTGATCCCCTTGGAGATTTTCATGTTTGTCTGCTGGGTACTCTTCTTGCGCTTGCTGTTGGTATCCAACATAGAGCTGCCTTCCAGGCTTTGAGGGGTATAGGGAGATCCCGAGGCAAAGCTCCAGTTCACACTGGTGGAAAAATCATCAAGCGGAAGAATGAAATCCGTGAAGGGAACGAAGAACTCCTCACCGCGACCGATCCGGAATGTGTAGTTCACGCCGATGTTGTGGCGCACATCCCAATCCAGAGGGAATTCACGCAAAGAGGTGTTTTCGTCCTGGATCACAGTGGATGAATTATTGCCTTGCGCCCAGGCCAATGAATAGGCAATGCTCCAGGTGTTGAAGTTTGAAAGCATCTTTTCAAGCTGCATGTCCAGGCCTCTGGCTGAGCCATAGTCCTCAGATATAAAGCGGTACCAGGAGACGGTTTCTTCGCCTTCTTTGCGCTCTTTGATCGTGCTTACATAGTTGTACAGATTCTTGAAATAAGCAGTCATATCCAACACATAGTCTTCACTGATCTGATGAGACAAACCAACTTCATAAGTGACTGTGATCTGCGGTTCCAGGGTGGGATTTCCCACGGTAATGGCAACATCAGAAAGGTTCGCATCTTCCGGAGTTTTGGAAGTAAAGATATACTGCATTTGCGGCAATTGGTTCTGATAGTTGTAAGCAAAACGCAGAACATCACGTTCAGTAATGGGATGGGACACACCCAGACGAGGGGATACCATCATCTGGAAGCGATCTGAACTATCAAAATCTCTGCTCAGGTAACTGCCATTATCCTGCAATACCTTGTAGCTGTTGCCAAGATACCAGAAGTCAAAACGCAAACCTGCGTTTACGATCATGCCTTCCCATTCCATCTTATCCTGAAGATAATAGGCCATCTGCCAGGGATTGGCGGAATAGCCATCGCGCTTCCCCGAAGAAGCTTTGGCTGCTTCAAAATAAGCTTCAGGTTTGTAGATGGGTACCAGATCAGCAGTGCTGGTTGGGGTTTCCACCAGTGATTCGAGGGCAAACAGCTCAGTTGGAACCTGATTTTCTGTATTCCAATCCGCCAGATCGTAATCGCTTACATCATAGATGCTGCGCAGATAAGCCTGGCGACGATCTTCGTAGATAGTCAGGAAGTTTTGCAGCTGATTCTTCTGGATATCGTGGCTGATAACTTCCAATCCAGTTTTTGCCAGATGGGTTTCATTCAGCTGCCATTCAAAATCTGCCCGCATATTGATCGTGGTAGTGGAATCATCGATATAGTTTGAGTAAATGGTGCCCGGAGCATTGAATCCAGGAATCGCGCGTGAGTCTTCCTGACCCTGCAGGGAATACTGCCAATAGCTTGCAGGATAGAATCCCACATCATACACACCATCTCCATCATAATCAACACTTTGATAGCCATAATCACCTTGAAGGGCATTACTGATGTAGGCCTCGGGATCGTCATCAGCGGTGGGATCGAGATACATGAAGCTATCACGGTCAATACCGCGAGGTCCTTGTTTGCTATCTTTGGTGTAATAGCTGGCCTTCATCTTCAAGTTCATTGTATTATTGAATACGTGATCATAGGTGGCTATATACTGTTTCTGAATTGTTTCGGTAACTGCGTAATGTTGCAGCGCATAACGCCATCCATAGCTGAAGGGTAAATCATAGTTCCTATCTCCACGCACGGCAAAGGTAAGATTCTGAATCGGGTTGATGACATATTTGGTTTTCAGGTTTACATTGTAGGCATTATAATTCCTGTTTCCAGTATCAATTCCCAAGATGTTATCTCGGGATTCATAAGGATCATAGGAATCATACTGATACAGCAGTAATCCACGGCCATCAATGGTGTATTCTTCATTGGGATTTGACACATAGTAGTCTTTCAACCTGCCATCAAGCCATTCTCCGCCACCATTCAGATAAAACGTCAAGCGTTCTTTGAGATCTTGGGTTGCAAAGGGAACAATGGGGCCACCAATGGCGAATTTGAAGACATCGGAGTTTCTGCCTTCACCAATGATATGATCTGTGTTGTATTCAATCTTACCAGAATAGAAAGGATCTCCATCCTTGGTGACAATATTGATCACACCTGATTGGGCATTACCAAACTCAGCCGGGAAACCACCCGTCATAACCTTCATATCCTTGATGGCATCCATATCGACAGATAAAGCACTTCCACCATCCACAGGATCGGACACACTCATTCCGTCAACTGTGAAGTTGACTTCATTAGCACGACCACCCCGGATGTGCAGTTCACCACCAATGTTTGTTACACCAGCTTGCAAGGACACAATATCTGCCACTGTAGTAACTGAAGCGTCAGTCAGACGATCCATCTCAATCTGACGGGAAGAACCGGTACGGTCGCGTTCCACCACGTCCTGTTCAGCTTGCACCACCACAGGGCCAAGTTCGATACCCTCTCTACTCATTGTGGGGGAAATATTTGCGGTTTGACCAACCTGAACTCTCACGTCCTGGTAAGTAAGTGGGGCATAACTGACCAAGCTTAGCTTAACGGTGTAAGAACCTGGTGGGATATTAATAATGATTGCCTGACCGCGTTCATTGGTCTGGCCACCTGAAATACGCTGGGTGCCGGACATAACCACGATATTCACGTACTCCAATGGACGACCTTGGGTATCGCGAACCCGGACGGCAATGCGACCAGTCGTCTGAGCTTCGAGGTATGCAACACCAACGAGCAACACTATTAGCAGGATCAATGCAGTTTTTCGCATCGACGGACCTCCCTTCATCCTGGCTTATTTACTATTATGTAAGAACTTAGATCGAGGCTAGCCCCAAATGGTAAAAGGGCTATTCCTCTTAAAACTCGTATATCTGAGCTAATAAAATCAGTCAAGCAGTTTTTTTGCTTTAGTGCCGTTAGAGACATATCCAGCAAAAGCAAGAGCTTTGAAAAAAACGCAGTTATCAATCTCATCTGAACCGCACTTTTGTGTCAGCATCTGCTTCCTGCAACCAGCCAATGATGCTTCCACCACAATCTGTACAAAGCTCCTGAGCGATATTTCTATCGCAAGCCACAATCATGCCAATTCCCAAATTAAAACTCTGTTGCATGATTTCCGGGCGAACTTTGCCACCCTTTTGAATAATCTGGAAAATGGCAGGAATCTCCACCTCTGATAAATCGATCACGGCTTGTAGCCCCTGAGGCAAGACTCTGGCCAGATTCCCCGGAATGCCACCTCCCGTGATATGTGCCAGAGCATGGAGAGCGGGATTTTTGAGATAGGCCTTTAACTGCCTCAAATAGCTGCGGTGCACTTTCAGCAAAGCTTCACCGACGCTTTCGCCCAATTCTTCCAGATAGGAATCCACCCTCAAGCCCATCCTTTCAAAGAGGACTTTCCGCGCCAATGAGTAACCATTGGTGTGTAAGCCCGAGGAGGGTAAGCCAATCAAGACATCCCCTGCTGTGATAGATTGACGGGGAAGAATCTCAGATTGTTCAACCATACCTACGATTGTTCCGGCCAAATCAAAATCACGCTCCTGATAGAGACCGGGCATTTCTGCCATTTCCCCACCAATCAGAGCACAGTCATTTTCCCGGCAGGCTTGCACAAAACCATCAATAATCCTCTCGATAACCGGAGGTTCAAGCTTTCCTACTCCGATGTAATCCAGAAAAAACTGAGGTATGGCTCCTTGCACAAGGATGTCATTCACACAGTGATTTACCAGATCCTGGCCCACAGTGTCATACTTTCCAGCAGCAATTGCCACCATGATCTTGGTGCCCACGCCATCTGTGCTGGATACCAGCACTGGGTTTTCCCAGGCAGTTTTATTGATTCGATACAAACCCCCAAAACTGCCCAATTCACTTAGGACATTCGGAGAGTATGTACTGCGAACCTTATCTTTGATGGCCTTTACGGCTGCTTCGCCTGCGGCAATATCCACTCCTGATTGCTTGTAATCTATGCCGTCTAATTGGTCATTTTGCATAATGCTTCCTTGTCCTGATCAATTCTATCCCGGTTCAAATCCAGCATTCCATCAACGCTGAACTGGCTAACATTATAAGCAGCCATAATTGTTCCATAACGAACGGCATCTTTTACTTTTGAGAAGTTCAGATCACTGGCACCTTCCAGATGCGCCATAAAGGCCCCGGCAAAGCTGTCGCCAGCACCGGTGGGATCTTTCACCTGGCGAATTGGATAAGCTGGAGCAAAGAACATCTCTTCTCTGCTGATCGCAATGCTGCCATATTCACCGCGTTTGACCACCATCAATTGTGGTCCCAATTCCAATATACTCTCAGCAGCGCTGAAGATATCCATTTTACCGGTAAATTCTTTGATTTCGTCCTCATTCATAAACACGATCTGCACACGTGAGATTACTTCACGAAGTGTGTGAGGACAGCCCTTGATCCAAAAGTTCATGGTATCACAGGCTACATGAGTATATGAAGCTGTCTTCTGTAGCACCTGCAACTGAAGCTCAGGATGGATGTTTGCCAATAATAAACTGTGACAGCTACTGCATGCTTGGGGAATCCTGGGCACAAAATCCGCGAATACATTGAGTTCAGTATTCAGGGTTTGGGCTTTGTTCCAGTCCTGATACAGTCCGCTCCAGCGGAAAGTTTTCCCGGCTGCCACTTCCAAGCCCTCCAGATTCACCCCATGCCTGTGCAGCATTTGCCTGGCTTCCTGGGGATAGTCCTCCCCCACCACGCCAATGATGTGAACATCCGTGAAGTAAGAGCCGGAAATCGAGCCATACACAGCAGATCCACCTGGAGCATCCACCACCTGCCCTGCAGGAGTTTTGATGGTATCAAGACCAATGGAACCTACTATCACAAGGCTCAAGGATTTTGCTCCGCTGCTGGGATTACTATAGCGCTGCTATCAGCTGTGGAAGCCGAGGGCACAGAATCCATATTGCTGGTTCTTTGCAAAATCCCCATCGCAAAAAGTATAGCTGCCAATACCAAAACCATTATAATTAGTTTCGGCCAGTTATAGCCCTTATTGCGTCTTTGTTTCCAGCGATCGGAGATTTTATCATTCATGTCTTTCATTGACTGAGCTCCCTGAGGAAATTGGCAAATCTACGGACGCCTTCCTCAATGTTGGCCAGACTGTTGGCATAGGAGAAACGCACCGTCCCTTTCAAACCGAAGGAAGAGCCCGCAACCAGGGCTACATGATGCTTCTCCAACAGCTTGTCACAAAACTCGTCAGAGTTCTTCAGTCCGGCATTATTGTGTTTGAGATACCATTCAATATTGGGCATGATATAAAAAGCGCCCTGAGGTTTGAAGCAACTGATATGAGGTATCGCCTGCAATAGATCAAACAAACGGTCCCGGCGTTTCCAAAACTCCATGCGCATCTTTTCAATGGAATCATCTTCATCGTTGAGGGCCGAAACGCAAGCCTTTTGAGTAATGGAGTTCACGCAGGATGTGCTGTGTTCCTGAACCCGACCCGCTGCAGCGATGATATGCGTAGGTCCAGCAGCATAGCCCAATCGCCATCCGGTCATAGCATAAGCCTTGGATACACCATTAACTACAACCGTATGTTCTTTGATTTCAGGGTTCAATGAGGCAATCGAAATGTGCCTGGTATCATCATAAACCAAGCGCTCGTAGATCTCATCCGAAATCACCAGGATGTTGTGCTTCACACATAAATCAGCAATTGCACTCAGCTCCTCCCGGGTATATACGGTACCGGTTGGATTATTGGGTGAGTTTAGCATCAATACTTTGGCACAGGGGCTTTCCAGAATGGCATCCTCCAGATCTTTGGCCTGAAGCTTGTAGCTATCCTCTTCCCTGGTGGGGATGTACACTGGAACAGAATCAGCCAGTAATACCTGATAGGGATAGCTCACCCAATATGGACTTGGGATCAACACCTGATCATCAGTGTCGCATACAGCGGTCAACACATTCAGGATGGAAGCCTTGGCTCCCGGAGATACCAAAATGTCTTTGGGTGCATATTCCAGGCCATTATCTCGCAATAGCTTGGCGCAGATCGCCTTTTTCAAATCCGGTATCCCTGCATTGGCTGTGTAGCGCGTGAAATTGGCATCCAGCGCTTTATGAGCAGATTGCTTAATGTAGTCTGGAGTGTTGAAATCCGGTTCTCCCACCCCAAAACTGATTACATCGATCCCCGCGTCCTTCATCTGATTCGCCTTGGCAGACAAACTCAAGGTAGGCGAGGGTTTGATCAATTTGGAACGATTTGATAGCTTAATGGCCATCTTATCCCCCTATATACTTTTTTTATTTTGACATTAGTAGCACAAGGATGGCAGTGTTGAAGATATCCTCTGTGGAGCAGCCTCGGGAAAGATCGCAAATGGGCGCTGCCAACCCTTGAATGATGGGACCGATCGCCTCATATCCTGCCAGGCGCTGAACCAGCTTATAACCAATGTTACCGGCTTGCAAATCCGGGAATACCAAGGTATTGGCTTTCCCTGCAACTTTGCTCTGCGGAGCCTTACTCCTGGCAATCTTTTCCACAATCGCTGCATCAAGCTGCAATTCACCATCATAAAGAAAATCAACCTTGCGTTGATCCAGAATCGCTTTGGCACTGCGCACTTTTTCCACCAGTTCATGCTCAGCACTGCCCATAGTTGAAAATGAAAGCAATGCCACAAAAGGTTCATCACCCAAAATTGAGTGTCTGGTGGCAGCAGTGGAACATGCAATATCTGCCAATTGTTCTTCATTTGGGTTGGGCACCACGGCGCAATCGGCAAACAGAAAGGTAGTTTCATTCTCTCTGGGTGAGACCATTATAAAAGTAGAGGATACCGTTTTTAAACCTGGTTTCACACCCACAACCTGCAAAGCAGCTCTGAGCACGTCCGCAGTGGTATTCGCTGCTCCTGCCACCATTCCGTTGGCCAGACCCTGCTTCACCATCATCGCACCGTAGAAGAGCACGTTTTGCATTGTTTGCAAAGCCTGATCCCGCGTGACACCCTTCTCCTTACGTTTCTCGTAAAAGACTTCAGCAAAACGTTGAGTATCCGGGCTGGTGCTGGGATCAATGATCTTGCAACCGGCCAGGTCAATACCCTTATCTTGGGCGTCGTTAAGCACACTATCCCGGTTTCCCAGCAGATATACTTCTGCCAGGCCTGCACTGTGGATCATTTCCGCTGCACGCAAGGTGCGTTCGTCAGTAGCTTCAGGAAGCACAATCGTGCCCCCGATTGCGGTGGCTCTTTGTTTCAAGGTTTGTAAAATGTGCATTTATTCTCCAATAATTTCGTTTTCAACTACGATTAGGCTCAGATCAGCGACCCTCAGAAATTCTGCCCGAACTCGCTCCAACAGAGCATAACGGTTTGCCCGTAAGCCAGTATCTTCACAATTGACCAGTACATCGTCAAAAAACCTATCGATTATTTTGCCAAAGTTTACCAGCTTCTGTAAAGCCAGGACGTAATCCAGATGCTTCAAGCTTTGGGATACTTCCTGGTGCAGGCTCTGTAGTCCATTGAATAGGTCCTGCTCTGCCCCACTCTCCAGCTTATCAGGATCGAGTTCGGCAAAGCTGCTGGTGCCGGCAATAATGTTTGCGGCCCGCTTGAACCCAATCACCAGATGAATGAAGCTTTCGTCTTTTTTAAGGGCGTCAAGGGCACGGGCACGGGCAATCAGATCATCCAGAGAGCGATATTTAGTGTGCATCACTGCGGAAACAACGTCATAGGCTATGCCAAATTCCTTTAGCAACCATGCCACTCGTTGAGCAAAGAAGGATGTGATATTGCTCTGTGCGTCTTCACAGAGCTGCACAGTTACCTTCAGTAGCCCAAGGCAATAATCAATCAATTCCCACAAATCCAGATTCCATTTTCTATCTGCCATTATCTGCACTACTCCGCTGGCTGCCCGTCTCAGGGCAAATGGATCAGCTGAACCGGTGGGCATCATTCCCACTCCGATTATCCCAATGACGGTATCCAGCTTGTCTGCTACGGCACAGATTGCCCCACTCAGACTCCCAGGTAGAGAATCGTTGCTACCCCGGGGCATGTAGTGTTCATAAATCCCTTCTGCCACTTCTTCATCTTCCCCAGAAGCCAGGGCATATTGCTTGCCCATATAGCCCTGAAGTTTGGTGAACTCTTTTTCCCCCAGCATCAAGGTCACCAAATCCGCTTTACAAAGCAAGGCAGTTCGCATTGCCCGTTGCTCTGCATCGGGACTGAGGGCAAGCTTTTGGGCGATGAAAGTGCTGATCTTCTGCAGTCGCTCTGTTTTCTCCGCCAAAGTACCCAATTTTGATTGAAATACTACGTCCTTCAATCCGCCAACATAGCTTTCCAGGGAATGTTTACAATCCTCGGAATAAAACCACATGGCATCTTCCAACCTCGCCCGTACCACCTTTTCGTTGCCGGAACGGATCATAGCGGAATGATCAGGATCTCCATTGCTGATAAACACAAACCTGTTGCTGAGCTTGCCTTGAGCATCATATACTGAGAAATACTTCTGATTCTGACTGATGGTGGAGCTAATGATCTTCTCTGGCAGATCGAGGAAGTGTTCAGGAAAACTGCCCACAACTGCTGTGGGATATTCAATCAGATTGTTCACGGTATCGAGCAAGCGCGAGTCTTCGCCCACTACCAGTGAATCTTCGGCAAAAAGCTGTTGCATTTGCTCCATGATCATTGTTTTACGCAATCTGTGATCCACCACCACCCGAGCTTCCATCAGGGACTGCTCATAGGAAGCACAATCCTGAATCAAAATGGGCTGATCCAACCCTAAATAGCGATTCCCATAGCTCAGCCGGGAAGCTTTGATCCCGAAATAATCCAGTTCGATCTCCTCATTATCCCATAGGGCTAGAATCCAGCGTATAGGTCGGGAAAATGCTAGATCATGCTTTTCCCAAATCATCTTTTTAGGTAACGGGATTTGCCCGATGGTGCCAGGAATCCAGGTTTGTAACAATTCCAGAATGCTTTTACCCTTTTGAGTAAAGCGAACTGCCAGAAAGTCTCCCTTGCCGTTATGTTCGATGAAGGTATCTTCCCTGGTAGCTCCTAACTTCTTTAAAAACCCGTTTCCAGCTGGACTTAACTCACCTTCTGCATTGAAGGCAATACTAACGGCTGGACCTGTTTTCAGGATCTCCTGATCCGTCTGTTTTTCTGGTAAACCCTCAGCCATCAGGCTAAGGCGGCGGGGGGTGCAAGTGGATTTTACCCGCCCACTTTCGATATTGTATTCCTGAAGCATTTTACGAAATGAGTTTTCGATGGATTCCAGAGCCGGCAGGATTACATTATCCGGCAATTCTTCAGTTCCAAGTTCAAATAAAAACGAATGCAAGTATGGATTCCTTTCTTTAATAGTTATAACGAAGCGTCAATTGATTGGTGATCCCTAAATCTCCATAGGAAGCAACAGCATAGTCCACCACAAAATCTTTCACATTCCAGCCCAGCCCCAGGGACAAACCACTGGTGAAAGCCATAGCCCCTCCCATATAGTAATCTCCAGCGTTGCTGCGGAATCCACCCCGAAGGCTCAAGGCAGGATTTAAACGATAATCAAGTCCCAACCTGGCCACAAAATTCTCCGCACTGGCTTTACTGAGATCCAATGCCCCTAACAATTCTTCAGTCATCTGCATGGAAATCCCAGCGCTATATACAGAGGGTAACTTCTCGGAATGCTTGGTGCTGCTGTAATGTGAGGTTTGGAACCCGATATTGCGGGCACTAAGACCTACCTTGATCTTTTCATTGACGGTATGATGCAAAATGCCCACATCAATCATCAGTGCCGAGGCTGATGCGTCGTCTATACTGTCAAAAGTGAACTTAAGGGATGCTCCCAAATCCAGAGCGGGGCTGATAAAGCGAGCTGTGGTCAATGAGGCAGTAAGGTTGTTAGCGCCAAAAGTCTCCCCAGTTTCGATCAGCTCGCCAGTGGGGCTGATTTCGGTGCGGTCAATGCTGCCGCTATTCCAATAGCGTAAACTAGCCCCATAGGCAACAAAGCGGTTTTTGGGATAGACATAGTTGATGCTGCCCCCGGCACTGCCCACCAGATGATCCATAAAGGTTGTGGACACACTGTGGCTTCCTGCTTCAAGGATTGCGGCAGGATTGAAGGTGAGGGCATCCGGGTTTTTGGGAATCCCGTTAACAGCACCACCCATAGCGGTACTGCGGGCATTGTAAAAAAGCTTCAAGGTATCAAAACCAGTGGTTCCGGCGTTCTCATTTTGAGCTGCCAATGGCAACAGACTAATCAGCCAGAGACTTGCCAATAATGTTTTCAATCTCATGCACATAATTATATAATTCCCTATCTGTGGTTGCCCTAAGCAGGACAGCCCGGTTTTGATCCTGCCGCAGATGTTCGGATAAGCTGCGCAGAATTTGCATATACTGGTGATTTGAACTTTGCGGAACTGCGATCATAAACACCAGATTCACAGGTTGATTATCCACTGAATTGAAATCAAGAGGATTGTCCAATTTACATACGGCTATTTTCAGACAGTTCACCGTGAGATCCCTGGCATGCGGTATGGCAATGCCACGCCCAATGCCAGTGCTCATAATCTCTTCTCTTCCCTTAACGGCTGCAAGATAGCGATCCGGAAAGCTGAGGCATCCGCTCTCGGAAAGCAATTCTGTCATGTAATTCAGGCAATCGCCTTTGGATTCGAATCTTTCTACGATTCTGGCCAATTCTGGCTTGAAAAGTGTGCTCATCTTCTACCCAATTTTCGTTGTGAATTGCATTGTTTTTTTTCCCCCATATAGCGTCAATCAATTTTTGTTGAGAGCAGCAGACTAAAGGTGCTGCCATGATTGAGCTTGCTTTCAACCTGAATCTCGGCTCCGATCAACTCCGCGAAATTCTTTACCAAAATCAAACCCAGGCCACTACCGGCTTCATTTGCAGTGCCATATTGACGCAGATCGTTGTCGATGCGAAATATCTTCTGTAAGTGCCTGCGGGAAATCCCCACTCCATTATCCACTACCGATATCTCAGCCTGGCCATCCAGTTTCTTCAGCGTTATCTGGATACTGCTCTTGGGATATGAATATTTCAAGGCATTGGATATCAGATTGCGTAATATTGAGGATAACAACCGCAGATCACACTCCACCATGATATCCTGTTCTTGCTCAACTTCCAGGAATATCCCCTTTTGGGAGGCGGCTTTTGCATAATGCTCAACAGCATAGCTGATAGCTTTTCTAAGTGACACAAACTCCTTTTGACAGCTAACTCTACCAGTCTGTAATCTTGCCCAGTCCAGCAGATTTTCCAATAATGTATAGATACCCCGGGCAGCCGAATTTACCTGTAACATGGCATCTTCGATCTCCCTGCGGTCAAAACTCTGATAATTCTCACTGATGAACTCCGAGAGGGAGATTATCGCATATACAGGATTCTGCAAATCGTGAGCCAGCAAAGTGAAGAAGCGATCCTTGGTGGCATTTAACTCCACCAAATCCTGAGCTGCTTTCTTGAGCTCGTCCTCCGCCTTTCGCCGCCCCGAAACATCAATGATGAATCCATCCAGATACACAGGGTAATTATGTTGATCATAGATGGCGTTCCCGCGCTCCCATACCCACTTGATTTCGCCAGACTTGGTCATAATCCGGTATTCCATCTGATAGCTACGACGCTGCTTTACCGCCAGTTCGATTGTTCTGCGAACCATGTCCCGATCTTCTTCGTGGGTTATCTCTTCATAATTTCTATCACCACCCTCCAGAAGCTCGCTAACACCATATCCAGTGAGCTCCTGAGAGCCTTCCGATAGAAACAACATGGACCACACATCATCAAAACGGCAACGATAGGCCATCCCCGGCAGGTTGTGCATCAAATTTGGCAGCAACTCCGGAGAAATGCCTTGCAAAGCGCCATTTGCATTGGCTTCTCTGAGCTTGATATTATCCGATCTATCCTTAATCTCCATAATTTTGCAACATGGAGAATTATCCAAAAGATGTCAAGCCTGTTTTTTTCCCTCAACGCTGGATCCTCCCTATATGCCTGCTAACGAGATGAAGCAAATCCGTGCTTAATCGTTAAAGCGATCGAGTTTCTAAGAGGACAATATGAATATCCGAAGTGTAAAGGCAGAAGACCTCGAAGGCATTGCTGCATGCCACATCCAAAGCTGGCGTGAGACCTATCCCGGCATTATGCCCCAGGAAAAGCTCGATGCCCAGCCCTTTCATCCCCGTTGATTGTGCTAAGGATGCGGTCACGATGCGCTCACTAAAGTGACCACAAAGTGACCGCATCCTCACGATATGTAAGTAGGAACGGGGATCGTTGACCTTTACCGTGCTCCTTCCCGTTGCGGTAATGTGGTTTACTGAGAAATAATACTTGACATTGATCAACAAGATGAAAATCTTGCAATCAGTAACTAGGTCATGCATGAAATTTGCGCAACGAAGGAGCTAAGATGCCCGCAAACAACCAGAGAGACTATGAGTTGGAATTTTCTTCCACACGTGGGACTCCATGAGGAACAAACATGATATATGGATTTGTGATGCAATTCCCACTATGCCAATAGATTACAATCCAGCTATGTTGAGAGGTTCATTATATCACGATATCTAGAACTTGATAAAACATCAATCAGATCAAATGATATGCTCGCAGATGGATACCCTGGTCATCCATTTGTATGGGATGAAGAGCATAGATTTGAAATCCGCTGTGAACTGGATGCCCTCTATTTCCACCTTTACTTAGGTACCCAGAGCGATTGGGGATGTAGTAGCAGGCGCTCGCCTGAAGCACCGCAAAGTAACGGCTCTCATCTAAGCTTGGAAAACGGCGGGGCAGCGTCCGCCGCTACCACTCATCACTCACCTCGTACCACTTACTTCAAAACTCCCCGCCATCTGGCCACCTCCCCATCTGGCCACTTACCGCTTACTACTAACCATTCACCATTGGATCCCCCTCCGGGGACCACCCGGCGATAAAGATTGCAGCTGGATCCCCTTGGAGCAATGGGATAAGAACAATTGGCCTAAACATATACAGCAGATAAACAAAGAACATATGAATAGCAATGAGTAAACCAAAAAAGGAGGTAAGAATGGCTTATAATGCTAAAGTGATCAGAATATTCATTACATCTCCAGGAGATGTACAGAAAGAAAGAGGTTTAACTAGGGAAACTATACATGAATGGAATATGTTAAACTCCGTGGCAAGAGGAATTATCTTGTTGCCAGTAGGTTGGGAAACAGATTCTGTGTCGAGTTATGGTGCACCTCCACAAGATGATATTAATATGAAACTTCTCAAATCGTGCGACTTACTGATAGGGGTGTTTTGGTCGAAACTGGGTACTCCAACTGATCAATATCCAAGTGGGTCAGTGGAGGAGATCGAACTCCATGCTTCACAAGGTAAGCAGATAATGTTGTTCTTTTCCAAAGCAGCAATACCGCAAAGCTTAATTGATGAAAAGCAATTGGCTGCCCTTAGGAAGTTTAGAAAATCCATCAATGGGAAATGCCTTTACAAGGAATATGAGGATTCAGATAAGTTTAAGGAATTGTTATCAGTTCAGTTAAGTGCTAAGCTTCAAGAAAGCTGGGTCTTAGCTGACAATACTCTTGCGAACCCAATCGCTGAAACCATACAAGATACAGTTAAAGCCACTGATATTGTTAAATTTAACATTACGAAATGGAGCGAGTTTCTTAATCTTCAAATAATGTCTGATTGGATTTCCTGCTTAACAACTGCATCTCCATATATATCGGTACCAATTTATGAGCAACTTGAGAAATTGACACAATGGATTCTTACACGTGATTGGAAACCTGAACATACTTTGTATTCCGATTCATTTTACAAATTCAGACTGATCCTTAGAGATTTGCTTGATGTCATTATGAGTAGTTCCGATGTAACTGATCGTGAAATCTATAGAGTTGAAAAGAGGTATAACAATATAGAATGGAATCCTGATAAGTACGAAAAATTAGCCAATGACTACAACTTTCGAGTTGAACTTATCCAAGACCTTGCTTCTGAGCTTTGCAGAGCAACCAATTTCATCCTGGATATGTACCGTAGAGACATTGATCCCATGTTTTATATAGATACTGGGAGGATTTATATAACGACAGGGATGCATGAAGACTTAAGGTACCATTTTCATGTTGTTCGTTTCAGAGATGAGGATACGACTATTCCTTACAGCAACCTCAACCAATTCAAGATCGAACGCAAGAATCGGGATATCAGTATGGGAAGAGGCATATCTTGCACCGATCCCGAGTTTCTTGAGTGGAATAATAGATGCTAAGATAATTGTTGAGATTTTATTATGGATTGGAATTGGTTTTTTTCATCTTTAGCTCAAAGTGGTGCAGCGCTAATTGGGATTATTGGAGCATTTCTAATCTCGAGAGTACTTAGCGAGAAAGATTTAAGTAACAGAATTCTCTACGAATTTCGTGATATTGCATTCAAGAGGACGAATGTTCTAAATGACATTGATAATATACCCTTCGTATGGTACAATAGAAACACTATTCTTCAAAGCCAGGAATTCTGGGATAAGCTATTACAACTTGAGAGTGATAGCGGCGATGATCCCGAGACAATTGCTACAGAATGTCTATCGGGAGTATATGGATTATACGATAGTCCCGATAATCTTAACTTTGCCACAAGACTAGTCCTAAGAAACAAGTCAATAGATGAGTATGAATATTCCGGCTGTTACTCTCCAATTTGTTCTGTTAGCTCCGATCAGATCGATAACATCCATAAGAACATTGAGAATTTAAGACATGAATGTAAAGTACTAATAAGAAAGTATGGGCTTATAAAGAATGACATCAGTGGGTCGATAAAAAGGCTAAGAACTGTCAATGGAATAGTTATTCTGCTACTTTTTGGTTCATTAACATCAGTTTGTATACCCATAATGATGCTACCAATGGAGATATCGGAATTGGGATTATTCGAGGCATTTTCATACAATTCATTATGGGCAAGAGGATCATTTGTAGGTGCATTATTCATTATAATTGTAATCCTCTGTGTTATTCTTATGGCATCATTAAGAAAAGTACAAAAGAACTATATGAGAATTCTGAGAAAAATATCTGATAAGCACCTTAAGCTAAGTGGTTATTGTAAATACTTCGATTAGTATTAGCGATAGGGTATTGACAAATCAGTGTCACAACCTGCCAAACTCGAGTCATGATTTGACAAATGAGTGTCACAAACTGAGGGCTTTTCCGCTGTTTTGTCAAAAGGCTGTTACAACGTGACACCCCAAATGTCATATAGCCATCACTGTGAAAAACAGGCATAAACCTTTATCCGGTGCAGAGATGCATATGACTGCTTTCGGAAACGTGTCACAGTGGTTTTAGACTTCCTAGGACTGGTTTATGACAGCTTTGTGTCAAAGATGGACTGATTTCAGACTGGTTCGGAACTGCCTGAATCTCAACGAAATAGACCAGATGGAAAGACTCGCAGTGTGAGTGGAACACCCCGACAAGCATATCAAACCTCAGTCTAAATGGAGTCTTTATACGGATTAGATTTATCGATGGCGAACAGATTAGTTCTGGCTTGTCTTAATGTTACGTTATGCCAGCCCTTCTGAGGTTGAGGTATCTTATCCTGGGAGTTAAATTTCTATCACATTGACACATTGAGCAAATTTACCAGATGTCCGCCCATTTAGCGATGGCGCTGTTGATTTCGTCACAGCTTTTATCTGTCATATCGTTAAAAGGTGCGAAATCGCGAAACTCCCGCAGATTGTCTTTATCTACAAAATCAGGGATTGGCGTCAGAGCTTTGAACTGGGAGAATTTGCAGGTATAGATCATGCCATCGGCTATGTCTTTCAAGCGGAATTCCTCATAACCCAAAGAGTAAAAGCTGTCATCTTGCAAATCGCCCACCGGGCTGCCTTGCAGGTCAAAAGCTAATTCGGAAAAGTGTGGACTTACTATCGTCTCGATAATGCCACCCCCGGGGGCCTGTTGGGCAACATCTGCTTTAATGGCATCCCAGGGATCGTAAAAGCAGATGTTACAAACTCTGTCTCCATACTGATCATAAAGATAGTTGCCAAAGCGGACCGTCTCGAAACTTGTGAAGACTTTGCAGCCATTCTCAATATTGAAACTCGGTTCGCGATAACGAGTGAAAGCGTGGTGAGAGCCCATGATGCCCAATACTTTGGTTACTCCGGGATGGTGATATGCATTTAACGCGTCCAGCCAATTCTTTTCGTTGCAGTCTTTCCAGATTAGTTTGACCTCCTCCTGATTGGGTATGCGGTTATTATCGCGGCATATCTGGTTGTATAGCTTCCAATTGTATGGATCGTTTAAGCCAACGCAGCGGATTTGATTTGCAGGTGGGTTTATGCGGTTTTGCTGCCAAATCAACCTGAATATATCCTGATACTCCAAGTATCCCCAAAAGGCTTCCTGCCTAAGTGCGATCCGCTTTGCCAGCGGGACGTCGAACCAATCTTTGGTCAGCAACTCGTCGATTAGTGCTTGATCCGCCCGACGGCCAAATTCCGTAGCCACTATCGTGATGCCATGATCCGGGAGCAAGGGTATCAAACGATGATACAGCTCAACTTGCTGGCGAATATAGTGCATTTCTCCCAAAAGCACAATCTCGTGATCCTCAAATTTTCCCAGAATGTAGTCTACTGGTAGCTTTCCTTCATTCATTAGATAGTTGCTAAGAACACTATGCATAATTCTACCTCGCTATACCATTAACCGTTAATCACTCCATCCTCAGCTGCTTGACCTTAGTCCCGGACATCGAGATATCGTCCCCTTGCAGTGAATCCACTACCATGACGTCGCAGAGACGGCAAGACTACATTATTCATGTACTTTACTCCCTATCTGTGGTTGGAAATATACCCTAATCTCCATATTTATTATGAAGTGCCATTCAGGTGATAATCTCACTTATTCTGAACTTCAATTTTTGGTACTCAATCCCGTCGGTTTCCACCTTGCTGTATCTATCAATTATCTCAAAGCCAAGGCTAAGAGCAAGCTTCACCATTCGGGCATTACCGTTCCACGTTTCGCAATAGAGAAATTCTGGCTTTTTGCTTTGGAACAAGTACTTAATCCACAATGTTAGGGCTTCTTTTCCGAATCCTTTGCCCCAAAAGCTTGTTTCAGCGATGTTAATACCTACTGACAGGAAATCTGGTTTGTTATCGATCAAATATGATGTTACCCAGCCTATATGAGAGTCACCCACCCAGATTTCCATTCTGGTTTTGAGCCTTGAAGGTTCCTTTTGTATCCTAAGTTTAAGCCTGTCTAAATAGCTTTGGGTGACATTACAGCTACTCTCCCAGGGTGCGTCCCATTTTTGCCATTCTGTTTCAGTAAAGAACCACCTCTCATAATCGTTCATATCGCCCTGGATGAGGTCGCGAAGAATTACATTTGGTCCTTTGATTATCAGGTTTTCATCGTGCATGCTTTATTGTTCCCAATATTAGTTTACAAACTCCATATATTCCATACGTGGACACGTCAAGTCAATTATTAAATGGCACCCAAAGTGTCAGACAGCGACCAGTATGACAGATCGACATAAACCCTTATCCGGTGGAGAGATGCGTAGGACTGCTTTCGGAAAGACGTCATAGTGGTTTTAGACTTCTTTGGACTGATTTGTGACAGCTTTGTGTCAAAGATGAGCTGATTTCAGACTGGTTTGGAACTGGCTGAATTTCAACAAAATAGACCAGTTGGAAAGACTCGCAGTGCCAGTGGGTAACGGGAGATGTGAAACAATATCAGAACTCTGAAAAGAGGCTTATGTTGCTTTTGATATAGCGCATATCATAGATCATGCATATTCCAAAAGCAAGCTTGCAAGGTTGTATATTCTTGTGCCTATCTGTGGTAGAAGCCTATGTTTTGGATTCACATCGAGTAACCGAGAGTTTTTAATGGCAATATCGGTTTTCGCAAAGTAGTCTATCTCATTTGAACCAGAAACACAGTTCGCATGAATAGCCTGATTGATAGCACCCTTGGAACATAATACAGATTCATTATCTTTAACAGAATCTGCATCTTGATAATGCAGCAAGAGCCAAATCTCAAAGCAAGGATTTGATAGGGCTACATCGAAATTTCTTTGATAGGCATCATCTACAGTCTTGGCAAGATTGGCACCCCAACGATCGGTATCAATAACTAGCCAGTATACATAGTGTGCGGATATATCTGACTCGTTTTTTCTGATTGTTTTCTGGAAATCAATCACATAACCAATGACTGCATCTGGGCTAGAATGGGTTGATTCCCTATCTATTACTCTTACTCTCGCCTGAGGGATCTTGTAGAATGAAATAAACTCCTGGAAGTATCTCTGTTCAGTTACGCTACCTTCAGTAAATATGAAGACTTTTCTAGGAATCAGGTTTTGTGGTTTGCGGGAGTATTTCATTCTTCTTCCTCCTGACTTCTGATAACGGGGACTGCTCCATACAAGCCAGCTAAATAAGCTTTTTGAAGTGATTTATCATTTCGAACTTTAACGTAATCGTATAATGAGTATATTTCCGAAGCTTTCTTAAAGTTCTTTCTGACGAACCAAATTGAATCTCTTCTAATCAAATCTACATCCAAGAGTGTTGCATCATGAGTTGTAACGATCATTTGTGACTGATGATCTCTATTTGCCTTAAACAAGGTTTTGATAAACAACTTGGAAACATTAGAGTGCAGGCTTCGATCGAGTTCATCAACTAGCACAATAGTATCTTGAAGGACTAACGTTAAAATCGGTATCAAATCAAACAGGCGATTGGTCCCATCTGATTCTTCCGAAATTTTAAAACTGACTGACTCTCCAGTAGAAGGCATCTTATGTGAAATCTGTATTTTATATGCTTCTCGACTACCTTCTTGAAGACTAATGGAGTATCTATCATCCTGCTTTATAGTTAGGTTTTTTAATGAATCCAGTTTGAGTTTATCCCTGAGTTCAGTCGGTACTTTATCAAGAACCTTATCAGCATCAATCCTCTCCACACTTATATCGTCGATGCCAACATCGCATATGCTCATTAACCGTCTGTATTCATTTAGTAGAAACTCATTGTTAAGTAGGACATTATACGATTGAAGCTCAGTATCTGGATATATGACTAATATCTTCTTAAACCATTCGTACACATTCCGGAATATATCTACATTCCTGTCAATCAACTCTGATAAGAATAGCTTGTTTTCGGGGGTTCCCTTTAGTATAAAACTGATAAATACATCATCTCTATACTTCTCGTATTTCTCGCCGTATCTAATCTGATTCTTTGCTGCTTGATCGTAGGTCCTCTCATAGATCTCATGTTCCCCTGTAGAGTTGTTTTGCAAAAGCCACTCTCGAGTAATAGTATTAGCTTTTATCTCAAACCCAAATCGGTAGATTTTTCGATCAATTAACATCTCAAATTCAAAAAAACTCGGTTTCTTAGGACATTCGGGACAGAGCTTAAAATATGTTGTTCTGCCTCTCAGTGGATTGGGCTCTTGCAGTACAATAGATGTGGCATAATGGATTGCTTTGATTAGATTTGATTTTCCTGCAGCGTTAGGACCGAATATAAAAGCTGACTTCAGAATATTGGGAATGTATCTGCTTTTCGATAACCAAAGCTGCTCCTTAAGATTCCCAACTTTCGATGCAAACAAATCCAACGATGTTTTATCATTGAAGGATAGGCAATTGGCAACAGAAAATCTGATAATCATCTGGCATCTCCCTTGTACACTTAGTGCGATATTTTCACATTAAGTGCATCTATATGTTGACCACAAATATGGTCAAGGTTTATTTTGCTTACCAGTCTCCGTATGTGAGATACCTGATGTGGTCTTATCACCCCAACCTCAACTGCATGACCATCGTCCCAATCAGCAAGATATCATCTCCCTGCAAAGAATCGACCACCTGAACCCGGTAACCGGCGTTGAAGGGATGGAGTAGCACCTGCTGGTGCTGGTGATCGAACTGGATCCGTTTGAGGGTGATACCATATTCACTCCCAGTGTTCATCTTTTTCGGCTTGACCGATACCCATTTGGGTGATAGTCTGCACCTGTGAACAACGATGTTAGCCTGATTAGTCAGGTCAAGACATTTATATAGAATGTGAGTCACGATTTGACATTTCAGGTGTCACTTTATTCTAAAAATGGGGGAATACCAGCCCGAGATTTCACTTGACAGGATATCTCTCTGCAAGTATTTATGTTAGCATCATAACAACCTATAGTGAGGTACCCCATGAAACCAATTATTCTGGTTCTTATTTCATTTTTGTTCCTGCTTCCCTGTTATGCTCAGTGGAGTAGCGATGTTGCCAGTCCGAACTTGATATCAGGGGGAACTGGCGAACAGGCATTACCCAAGGTCGGTGTATGCACCAATGGTAGTACCTATATCAGTTATTTTGACAATTCCAGCGGTGGCTACAAGGTTTGGTTAAAGCTGCTGGATATGGATGGAGTGGCCGTTTGGCCGGATCCCAAAGGTATAGAGATGGCTGGCAGCATATCCGAAACCTGGCTTACGGATTATGACCTCACAGTTGATGGTTCCGGTAATGCACTGCTTTGTTTTCAGGATATCCGCAGTGGATTCAACAGCGTTTACATCTACAAGGTCAGCCCTGAAGGAACCCAGCTATGGGGGGAGAATGGAATCTGTCTCTCCACCAATTCCTCTCTGGACAGTCCGGATTACACTCCGGTGGTGATATGCACCAATGATAACAGCACATACGTTGCCTGGCAGCATCAGAGCGATCCCACCCAGGTGATGATCCAGAAGCTTGATCAAGCGGGACAAACTCAATGGCTCAATCCGCTGATTCTCATGGTTCCTTCAGCTTCCACCTCCTGGCCCCAGTTTGTGGAATCCACCAATGGCGACATCCTGGTAAAGTATTATGTAGATTCCGGCCCCTTCTGGGCTCCAAACCGGGAACTACGGGTGGCCAAAATTAACCCGGGGGGAGAGATTCTTTTTGATCTTACAATCTCCGATGCTTATGGCATCGCTGCCTGGACTCAGGTGATTGGTTTTGCTCCCGATGGTTCTGGTGGCGCAGTCCTGACCTGGCATGACGACCGCGACCTGAACAGCATGAACCAGGCCTACTTTGCCCATATCGATGGGGATGGCATCGTCACAACTCCTGAAGATGGGGCTTACATCAGCTCCTCCAGCTTTTACAACCAGTTTTATCCCAGGGTTTCCTGTGACTTTTCTGCCCAGGAAGCCAGAGTGGCAATGCGCATCACGGATTCCGGACAGAACCAGTGTGGATTGATTGTGCAAGTATTGGATTACAACGGCAATAGACAGCTTGGGGAGGAGGGATATCTGCGCGAAGCACTCAGTTACAATGATAATGATCCGCTCTTTGTCTGGAATTATCAGGGTAGATTCCACTATCTACAATCCTGGATGGATACGTCAAATCCCCAGATTCAAACCCTGCGAAGCGCTCGCAATGCCGTTCCAAACGAGTATAATAGCTGGCACGACGGCCATATTGCCACCACACAAACGCCTAAGTTCCACTTTGATTTTGATTCTCATGAAGAAGGCTGGGTGATCTGTGTTTGGGAAGACGGCTCGACTGCGAACGATGTCTATGCCATGCGTTATTGGTACAATGGTAACGTGGGAGCTTGTAACGGAGCTCCGGAGAATGTGACAGCTGAGTTCATCCCACCCTCAAGCATCAGAGTGGAGTGGGAAGCGCCGTCTTATTCAGAACCTGTTTCCTATCATGTGCAGGCCAATGATCTTCTGGAAATGGTGCCAGCCACACAGACGGAATATACCTTTACTGATCTGGAACCAGGTACCTATATTGTAAGGGTGATAGCTATCTATCCCGGCGGTGAAGAATCCCCCAGTGATGAGGATTCTATCCAGATAGAGGTTGTATCTGCAGATGATCTTGTCAGCAGCCCAACGCAGGTCTCAATCTTCCCCAATCCCTTTGCCAGAGATACTGAACTGCGCTGGGACGCTCCAAAACCGGGATTCACCACCATCAGTGTTTACAATCTCCGGGGACAAAAGCTATTTAGCGAAAGTATGAACCTTGCTGCTGGCGCACAAAGCTACAAACTCCAGACTGAGTCTCTGCCTACCGGGATCTATTTCCTGAGGCTACAAACCGGAACACATCTAATCAGCAAAAAGATCTTGAAAATGAGGTAATCCCCTTATGTGGTCAGGCATATCCGCTTCGAGGGCTTTCGCATTGGAAGCTTTGGATGCCTCTTGATAACTCAGCTACTCTGGCCACTTATCGAATCACCGTCAGCTTGCCAGTGGTGGAAGCAGTGCCGCTTTGGAAACGATAGAAATAGATGCCGTTGTTTAGCTTTATATCCAGACTGATCTGCTCTGCCGGTTGAAGCTGAACCGAGTGCAGCATTTGCCCCCTAAGGTTGAAGAGCTTGAACTCACCCCTTTGATTATCAAGGGATTTCACATTCAAGCTATGTCCGCTGCGCAAGGGGGATGGATACACGGCGATGGCAGGAATCTGGATTTGAGCAGGATCTGCATTGGAGCTACTACCGGGTTGCAGTTTGATATCCGTTGGCATCAAGCCTGTGCTGTAGTTCCGGAGATTGTTGAAATCCAGGTTCAGCACCTGAACAATGGCATTATCTCCCCAATTGGGATTCAATAGGGCAATCAGGTTTGCATCACCAGTCAAGTCGGATGCAGCAAAAGGCAGCGGATCGGATGCCGGATTCAGGAGTGAATAGTCCTCAGCATCATAACTGTAAAGGCTATAACCGCTATTATCGGCCACATAAGCAATACCATCACTGCTGATCCAGATGTTACCTGGAGTACCCCCAATCGGGATTGTATAAACAATTTCGTCGCTCTGGGTATCGATCACACAGATCGCACCAGCGATATCCGTCCAGTTTCCGGTGCATGATACATGCAATTTGCCATCATGAAGTTGGATAAACTGGGGATTTGCCACAGTGGGGATGCTCTGGATCAGGCTAAAGCTATCCAAATCAATCACTGACACCGAACTTCCCGCATAGTTCTGGGCATAGTTACCCGCATTGCATACATAGAGCTTCCCATTTGCCACAGCCATCGCTTCCGGAGCAACTCCCACTGATACAGAACCCACTACCTGCCCGGTTTCGGGATTCATTTTGTACACCTGGAAAGAAAACAAGCCACTGATATATAGGTAACCATCATGCAGAATGGCATCCCAGGGATTGCATCCCACCGCCACCAGGTGATTGGCAACAGTGCTGCCGGTTTGGGCAGAAATCTTCTGGATCGCATTGTCGCCAGAATTGACCACAAACAGGTATTCATCACTCAGAATTACCTTGTTTGGTACAGCTCCCAAATGCGCAAAGCCGTTTTGAACAGTGTTTTCTTCGATATCAATCCGGCTTAGGGTGCGGGATTGAGAGTTCACCACATAAATCACCTGAGCCATCAGAACAAGCGGACTCAGCAACGCTAT
>JALNYD010000052.1 GCA_023230025.1 Candidatus Cloacimonadota bacterium
GCGATTGTGCCGATCAGGAAAGCTCCGTAATTCCAATCTGAGTCTAAAACCAGAACCGGATAGTCTATATTAAATGGTTGGAGGATAATCTGTTGCCTGTGGTGGTCGATCTGCACCTTCTTGATGGCGAGACCATCGTCAGTTCTTACAACTGCAATTTATAGTCCACATCTTCCCAGCTCTGATTGCTCTTGATGACCACAATGTATGATGCTGGATAATGAGACCAATGCAGCAAGCACCAATACGATAATACTGCCAATTCAGTTATCCCTTTCAGGGCGATACAAGTCACCTTTTCCAAGATTGCATTCATTACAAAGTGTCTGTAGATTATCCACATCGTTTGACCCACCCTTCGAAAATGGTTGAATGTGGTCTATATGAAGCGATATCCCATGATTCAAAGCAGGACTTCTTCCACAATATACACACCTGAACTTATCGCGCTCAAGAACAAATAAACGAGTTCTTAATGGTATAGACCTAAGCCTTGGCAGAGAGTCTGAGACTTCACTATGAGATACATCGTCAGCTGGCTCTGCGATTACAAAACTCTCTAATTGAAAATCTGTTCCGGTTTTGTACTCAACAAATCTAATCCAAGCATTTAGCCAACTGCCAAATCTCTTTTTGTATGCATTGTATGATATTCGACAATCTGATGATTCCCATTCATTTCGAGAAGGTCTCTGTCCGACTAATTCCCATATCCGCTCCATTTCTATAAACATATCTGCATCAGAATAGATTCTCTGTGGTGCATACGGCCTTGGATTGAAAATGATTCCCTTTTCTGCTAATGAAACACGGAGGGCTTCCATGCTTTTACTCCATGAGCCAAACTCCTTTACTGCTGGAGTTCTACTAATGTGAAAATGCTTCTCGAAATCTCGCCAACCAAACTCAACGTAGTTAAAATGTTTGGCACCAACCTCCAATTCTTCAAGAATCTGCTTACGAGATTTCTTATCGATTCTATGTCTACGAATATCAAGCATTATACCTCCACTTTCATCATATTTGCAAATTATTGAAATGTAACTATGGAGTCAATACTAAAGATTATAGTGTGACCCAGGTGGATTATAAAGTATTGCCGGATAATGCGTAAGAAAGCAGACAAACTCGCAGAAAGGACTTCCCAAGGTTCTGCTCTTGTGGTTGTTAGCACCCTACTAATACATAAGAGAGGTGTAGAATGACTACCAAGAAACAACGCCATGCGGAAGTGCAGAAACGGGCTTGTAAGAGCAATGTCCAAGCGGGTACCCCTGTCCAAGCGGGGGTGGGAATGAGGCTTAACTCATTGATAACTATGATGAGAGGCCAAAATGTCCAAGCGCTTGACCGCATTTTTCAAGATTCCAGACTGAAATGTCCAAGCGGGTCACAGTTTTTGAAGGACTTGGACATGGACATGAAAGTCGATTTTATCTGGCTACCTATAGACAGAGTAGCCATGCTGTTGAACAAAAATCTGAAGACGATCAGAAGAATGGTAGATGCCGGGAAGCTAACCGCTCTAAAGCATCAGATACCGACTAAGAACGGAGCTACGATCAAGACATTTGTTCTGGCAACGGAAGAGATCATTCTGGCTGAGTATGACAGATTCAGAGATAGCCTGCGTAAACCGGAGCTTTACTTTGAGGAAGTGATCGTATTGGGAGTACACAGCTATCCCAGTGTGTTCCTGGTCTACTATGATAATGGTAAAGATCTAGCTGCGAAGGTCAGCGAGACTGCAGGAGGTTCAGATGTTTCCCTATAATGGCAGACCGACTGAGGAGTTCCTGAGAGAATATCGGAATAAGCTAAATGAACTGCAAGAACTGATGGAAAGTCAGGGACTGAAGCTGGAAATCAAGAGTGGTGGCAGATGCAAAGTAGCCCCAGAGGTGAGGGCTGGAATAGGCAAGGTTAGTGATGAAGGTGATGCTGATGTCGATTATAGCTTCCTGCTCGCTTACCGCCAGCAGTACAATGCCAAGGCAGACACTACAGACGACAATCTGGAGTCTGAGACGGTCTATGAGACCTATGATGACTATCTGGAGTTCGAACGCAAACTCACCCTGATCCACGAAGCCAAGGAAAATGGTGTAGTGATCGACTTCGGCAGTGACTTTCTCGATCTGACTCCGGTAGAAGAGGAAAGGCTGTTATACAAGGAAGAGGCTCAACTCTACGGCCGGTTCTGCCAGGAAGTGATTCGCAGGCTGTATGGAGCGGAGTCAAAAGTATTAGCCTGGATACGGATCACCAGTGACTATAACGGCAAGAGACTGGTGCCGGAGCTCTACAATCTCAAGGGACCCCGAAAAGAGCGGGCACTGCGAGAGTGGCTGCGTGTCTATCACGAGACCAATCTGGATATGTATGCCCTGATCCACAAGAGCAAGGGTAAATATAAAGAACGTAAGATCAGCTATCAGGAACAGCAATACCTGCTGCACCTGCTGCTAAACCCTAACCGCATCAAGATCGGCTCTGCAATAACTAACCTCAAACAGATGAGCAGAAACGGAATCATTGAATCCCAGGCCAATGAACGGACACTCAGACGCTGGTGCGAGGAATGGGCCGCCAGACATCCGGCAGAGTGGCATCAAGCGAGGGATGGCAGCAAGTTTGTCTCAGAGAATGTCATCAAGAGCATTATGAGAGATGATAGCACTCTAGAGGTGGGACAGGTCTGGGTGGCAGATGGGCATACCCTCTCCTTCGATATCCTTAATCCCCAGACCGGTAGAGCCCAACGCATGTCGATGATCATGGTGATGGACTGGGCAAGCCGATACCCAGTGGGAGCGTCACTCGCCTTTACCGAGGATAGCCAGCATATCCTCACTGCCTTCCGCAATGGCTTCATCAACTGTGCCCAGATCGCCGATAACAATAGCGGAACCATGGCGGTGCTACCTAAGTATGTCTATCTGGATAATGGCAAGGCCTTCCGAGCCAAGCTCTTTCATGAACGCTGGGAAGAGCATGATCTGAACAAGGAACTGGGTGGTATCTTCCCCCGACTCAATATCGGAGTAAGGTTCGCCGAGAGCTATAATGCCAAGGCCAAGATCATAGAACGCTTCTTCAAGACCTTCCAGGAGCAGTTTGAGCGGTTCATTACTACCTTCAGAGGCGCATCGGTAGATGATAAGCCCTCTGTTCTGCATCGCAATGAAGTCTGGGCAAAGAAGCTCTATACCGGTAAGCCACCGACCATTGAAGAAACAATGCAGATGATCGCCTTCTATGTGCGATTCTGTTATGGAGAGACACCGCATACCTCGCTCAACAGACGCACACCCTATGAAGTCTTCAGTGCTGCCAGGATAGCTGAGAGCCGCCAGATTGAGATCTCCAGGCTAAACTTCCTGATGATGGCGATGGAGCGCAAGAACATCCGCAATGAAGGCATCAGGTTGGATAAGAAGGTCTACTGGCATCGGGAACTAATAAACCATGTGGGTCAGCCCTGCATCATCAGGTTCGATTACAGCGATGCCAGGTGGATAGTGGTCTATGACAAAAACGATGTCTTCATCTGCCAGGCAGCCCTCCGCAAGGCACAGCATCCCTTCATCGAGGTCTCGATGGATAAGGCGATCTCGCATAAGGAACTGAATAAGGAATATAAAGAGATCAAGGGCCTCAGGAGGGAGAAAGAACGCAGTGCCAAGAAGTGGGTGGTGAACTCCCAGAAAGCTGTCGATGCCCTCCTCAAGAATTCAACGACCAAGCAGGAGAAGCTTGAGGATCAGGGTGCCAGAGCGCTATTCAGCAGTCCTCCCATGTTGGAAGCGCCTCCCAAGGATAGTGACGAGATCATTGAGGAGATGACCAGAAAGGCGATGATGAGGCTTCCAAAGCATCCGGATATGCTGAGTCCGGAAGAGTGGGAGAAGCTGGATGCGGAAGAGAAAGAGAGACTGGCACGAGAAGAGATTGAGCAGAAAATCGAGCAGGAGATCAAAGAATCATTCGATAGGATCGGAATCGAGTATCAAGGCAGCAATAAAGATACACCGATATCCTGGAAGACCTCATTCAGTAAAACAGCAAGAGAGTATTACAAATCCGATCCAAGTGCCATAGCGGAACAATTAACATCGGATGATGGTGGAACTGCCACTGCCACCGCAACAATAGATGAGGTAAGTATAGATGATGAGAAGAAACCTCAAGCCGAAACAAGCCCCATTACCGAATCACTTGATGATAACCAAGCACAGGATGAGGCTAAGAATGGGCAGTCACCCTTCGCAAACCTCTCCAGAGCGGAACTCCACAAACGCATCGGGATAAACTAATAGGAGGATAATATGAAACAGGGAACTCTAGTCAGAACGCAGAACGTGATAGCCGCAGATAAATGCATCGAATACCTGCTAACCAGACCCAAGCTGGAGATGGTAGGACTTGGCTTGCTGTATGGCAGACCGGGATTGGGAAAGACCACCTATGCCAGTAGAATCGCCTTCAGTCAGGGTTATCTCTACCTCAGGCTGGAGGCAACTACCACTCCTAAAGCCTTTGCATCCAAGCTTCTCTTAGCCCTATACAAGAAATTTGGCATGGGGGAGTACATACCCTACGGAACAGCTAATGACCTCTTCATGATATGTATAACGGTTCTGGAGGATCACAAGGATACGATCATAGTTGTTGATGAGATAGACTACGCTTTCCGGCATCCCCAGCTCTTGGGAGCGATCAGGGATATAGTGGATGTGACCACAGCGATAGTGATCCTGGTCGGGATGCAGAATGCCAAGGACAGGCTCAATCAGATCAATGAATACTACTTCGATAGGTGCAACTTCTTCTATGAGTTCCAAGACCTGCCTAAGAAGGATATTGCCCAGTTATGCAGTGAGGTCCTGGAGATCAAGTTCCATCCTGATATTGTCGAATATGTCCACTTCCACTCCTGCGGCAATGTCCGCAAAGCCATGAAGCTTATCCGCTCAGTAGAGGAGATCGGCAAATACAAGAACCTTGAAGTAGTCTCCCAAGTCGATCTGGATGATTGAGGAAACAATGACGGACAAAGAACTAATCCTCAACTTCATCAGCCAATATGATCGACTATTCAATGCGGACCTTATATCCAAACTGACCAGTGTAAGCGTAGAAGCAACCGAAGAGCTACTACCCGAACTACTCCAAAGCCAAGCGATCAAGCAGATAGAAGATAATCCTCCCATCTACGTCCGAGCCAACCGCTTTCAAGCCAGGATCGGCTATCAGCACTATAAGGGCTGGACTTTCAGCATTGCAGATGCCCACAGGCTTTTAGATATCCTGGAACAAGGCAGATACAAGTCCATACGAGATATTGCTCAAGTCATCGGTAAATCCAGGCAATGGGTCTATATCTATCTTGAGGCTCTGGCGTCGATTGAAGTCGTTGATCTGAGGCAGTACATATACGTCGTTATCTCCCGCCAAAACGTGCCCAAAATCGGCAGGAAAGTTCAGAAAGGTATCCTAGGTCAACTCAGGAATTTGAATAGGATTGGGTGCTATAGATTACTGGAATAGACAGGTTGGGCTTGACAGAATTCGAAATCACACAGACCGGTTCCTAGTCACTTGAGATATATACTTAAAGCATCAAGTGACCTAAATAATGAATATCTGATTATCCATACATAGGAGCTTACCATGAAAGTATCAGACCCATACATTGAATTTACGCAGAATTTAAAGTGTTTGCTGAAGAAGTATCCTGATTTGATTACGATGACCTTGAGTAACATCTTTACAATGCGTAATAACCATTTCCTGCCACCAGTTATCACTAAACACTGGTAGTAATAGTGTTAGATACTTAGCAAGTTCGTGAGTCGTTGAGCCTTGTATGTCGTACATTCTTGTCACCTCAAATGGGCACTAATGACCATCCAAATTCTTAAAGCTTTTTGTGTGTAGTTGTAGGAATCCTGTCTTTATGAAATGTCGTACAAATTGAACCAATACGGTTAAATCGCTAGATGCCTATATAGTACTTCCATTTTCAGTAACCAGTTATAAAGATAAAGATCATTGCATAAATAGGCGAAGCTTTTACTGAGGTGATATTGATCTGTGCCACCAACGTTTTTCTGTCTTGAAGAGATCATTTCGGTCTATTTTCATGTTTTGACTCCGTAAACCCCCTCTTATTAAGCCCTGTTTTGGTCTATTCCCAAAATCTGGGCAGACCTCTCCTATCTCACGCTCGGAGAATCTTCAGACTACGCTTCAGATTGAAGGCAATTGCTCCCATGAACAGATAATCTGCCGTCTTTTGTAAGCCCATATAGATTGATCGACCCCATCCAAAGTTTTTCTTTAGTCCTCCAAAGCTGCGCTCAACCCGGTATCTCTGAGTGGAAACAGAATAGTTGAAGAGCTTTGTCTCCTCCGGCATATCCTGATTCTTCTTTTTCTTCTTCATGATTCTGGAAACCAGGTTCCGCTCTTGCAGTGCATCTTCATTCTCCTGGCTGCAGTAGCCTTTGTCTGCAAGAACCTCTGTCTCCTCCGGAAGCTCCAAGGATTCCACCAAGGGCATGAGCATGTGCCCATCATAGACATTGGCTGGAGTAACCTCAATTGCTTGGACTAGACCATGAGTCTTGTCCACAGCTGTGTGTCCCTTGTAGCCATAAATGCTCTTATTGCCTTTCTTCAGCCACCTGGCTTCAGAGTCTTTGGATTCTTCGATCGTCAGAACGGTTGCCTGAAAGGTTGGCTGACCAGGGATCTCATCATCTCCTACAGGCTCTGTCTCGATGTATTCTTTCCTGCGGGGACGGGCATGCGATTCAACCAAAGTTGCGTCCACGATCACACCTTCTGTGATCCTGATATCGTGCTTACTCAATTGATGATTGATCTCCTGAAGTAGCTTTTCGTAGATTCTCTTTTCTGAAAACCTGCCACGCCAGCGACAAATCGTGGAATGATCCGGGACCGGATTCTCCATACTCAAATGACAAAACCACAGGAACATCGTGTTATAGACAAGCTGCTCTTCCATCTGGTAATCAGACAGCTTGTACCAAGCCTGAACCAACATGATCCGAAACATCACTTCTGCCGAATATGCGTCCCTACCTGCCACAGAAGTCCTTCTGATCTCAACCTTGCTGATCAGTTTGTTGATCCTTTTCCAGTCTATCAGTTGATCCACATCTTTGAGAAAGTGTCTGCGGCTTGCCAAACGATTGGCAATCTCTTGATCTGCGAAAGTTAGGGTTTGCTTTTCCATGATTAGCTCCTGCGTATTGATAGAGCCATAATTGTACATCTAGCTTATCTGTCATGAACTGTTTAGATATATTTTATGTCCATTTCTACGTGCAATGGTCTTAGATATTTAAGATGGGTGTTACCACTCCAGTTTATCCTTCTCTTCATATAATGACATTGCATAGTCTATAAGTTCCTGCATGTCATTCAATGATAATGATGATAGGGTAGTACTAAGATTGTAGGTAGAACCGTATTTCATATGTAACTCAAGGGCAGAGATGTCAACTCCCAGAAAACGCTCTTCCTTGAGATATGTAAAATCGATATCTTCAAACTTAGCGATGAACTTGCTTGTGGAATTACCAGAATCCTTTACACATATTGCTTCTGTAGTGAACACTATGCCTGAGTGACCGTTACTGGATATGCTGGTATCGTTGGTATCGATTATCTGATCCTTTTTGTATTGGCCATTACAAATCTCCTTCAGCATGTTTTTGATTCTTGGCATGTAATCGTCCACAATTGGAGGATATCCACTAACTTCTTCGTATTTATCCAAGATCGCTTGTTTGAACGAAGTGGCATCGGAGTTGGATGTTTTATCGTTCTGTTGCTTTGAGGCGGTTTCATCCTGTTGTTCTGACTCGGCAGAATCAACACTTTGAATTATCCAATCAAATGCAGCATTAAGAACGCCTTTGTGTTCGTTATTGTCTGTCATGAGTTATCTCCTTTCGTAATCGTGCGGTTTTACAGTCTTGCAATTTTTTGAAGAAGCATGTTGCCTTGGGATACCATTTCTTCTGATTTCTTATCTAGTTCGCCATTTTCTGTTAATAAAGACGTATCTAATACAATTTTCACAGTTTGAGCAATCTGCACACATAGATAAATGTCATTCTGTTCCTCTATACTATATTTTGGCCATTTTGTACCAGAGGACTCTATAATTATTCTTAGGTTCCCGACAGACTTAGAAAAATAGGAATCCAATTGTTCAAGTAACCCATAAATCTGTTCACACCTTAAGAATATCGCTTTCAATGCCAATCCAATAGTCTTGGCTTGAGAATGATAAACTTTAGCTTTTTCATAATTAGCCTTGGCATTATTCAGTGCAGTTTGCGACTTCATATTGAGTATAGTACTCATTAACGGAAACACTGGCATGTTTGGCATGAAAGTTGACGCTGTGAGGAACCCAAAACTGCCGAAATTAAGGATACTTTCGATTCTGGCCAGTGTCTTAAGATGGGTGGATTGCTTCAGTTCTTTGAAACCGGGTGTTCCTGGAAGAAGTTTCGTCATGTCATTCATACCATTCTGAATGGTAAATTCCACTTCCTTGATTTTCTCAAAGTTCTCCACAAAATCGGTCATTGAGGTTTTAAGAACTTGGATCTTCAATTGCCCTAATGCTTCAATGGCTTTAACGGTTTTATCTTGAGCCATCTCTACAAATTCTTTCGCTTCTGTAGCTTTATCATTAGCAGCATCTATTAATCCTTCTGCTTCCCGTAGATTAGATTTGGTTTTACCCGAATTACTCAAACCCGTTAACACGCCGATTCCAACTACGGCTCCCCAAACTATTGGTAGTGGCATAATTACTCCTTATAGTACTAATTTACTGTTAGAATCTTGCATAAAGCTGTCAAACTCTGCAAAGTCTTTAAATCTAAGGCATGAACCCATCTCAATGGCTATTGCACTTAGGCCTTTTGTAAAAGCTTCATGGTCATTGTTTAAAACGGCTTGATCCATCGTCATAAAGCAGCTTCTGAGTAACTGAGCCCTCCGTTTGAAATGCTTGTTCATGGCAGTCTCAAAATCCTTCCTACTGGCCTCCATAGATAACAAAGCAGCTTGAGAAATTGCTGTTATTGTTTCGAGTCTTTCGGAAGAAAGCTTGTAATCACGTATAGTATTGATCGTGGAATTGTATATAACTGAGCCGACTATGTAGCCTACCATGCCACCAACAACAGTCCCTATTCCTGGAAATATTGCTGTCCCGATGGATGCTCCGATACTGGCTGCCAGAACTCCAACACCTACTTCTCCAACTTCTACAACGAACTGAACTCCATCGATTTCTCCATTAGCCCATCTGACTACGGATTTACCCACTTGATATGTAACTGCTACGATCATTCCTGGAAGGGATGTTTTGGATAAACTCTGGATAGCCATATTGCTACTTCTCTGCATGGCTCCGCTCACAACAGAAGTTGCAGCTCCATAACCATATCCGACCGCAACACCCTTACCCACATCAATAGCTATATCCACTGCTGCCTCGGAAATGTCCTTACTTCCATTAATCGCTGCAGCCAAACTCGTAGATAGTGAAATCACCCCTGAGATCACTGCTGAGGTTTTCACATTTTCCATCCCGGCTCCATGTGCTGTTTTAGCGATGTTATAGGTAGTATGGAGCTTTGGGTTTTGTCGCATAAACATAGCTTCCCGGGATGATATCTTGCTGTTTACCAGGTTGTTTGCGACTGAGTCAAAGTTCGCTGCTCTTGCTTCCAACATGGTAGCTTTTTCGTAGTCTCCGCTTGTGCGAAGTTTTTGCGCAGCATTTCGGAATTCTGCGGCCTTGTCTCTTGCGTAGTTCAAAGCCGGATCGTATTGCTCTGAAGGTACTAACAGTTTTTGGCCCCGATATTTTTCGAATTTGCTACCGGCGAACCTATCAACAATGTCTCTTGCACTGTTTTGAATTTCTGCTTGAGAGCCATATTTACCGCAGAATTTCATTTGTGCACTCCACTCTGGATTACCATCGATAAGTATCGGATTTCCTTGTTGATCTACGGATACAAAGTCTGCTACAGGATTGTTTCCCAGTCCAACATCATTTGATCGGGCAATTTGCTTCTTTGACTTGTTTATGATGTTCTCAGAATTGACCTTAGCTCTATAATCTACTTCTGCAGCAAACCCAGCTTGTTGTTTTGTATTCTGATACTCGTATCTGGGATCGACTTTGGATTCAGCAATCTGCTTAAGCCCCTTTACTGTCACCTTACCATTGGGATCAAATTCTCCAGTATATTCCTTTATTCTTTCAGCAACAGCACCTCCATAATGACCTACTTGCTCATGTGTAACGCCGCCAATAGATCCTTCAATAACTTTGGAGGTTCTGCTTTTTTCTTCTTTTTCTTTATCAGGTTCAACGCGTTTTTTACTCATTTTTCCCCCATATCTACAACAATACTGATTCATTAAGTTTGCCGGAATATACTAATGAAATTCTTTTTATCTCTGCTCGAACCATTTCCACCAGCTCCTTCGGTTCCAGCACCTTGACTTTTGCACCATAGCTCAGCACAAATTTCTTCATTTCACTCAGGGAGTTAGCAGGCATTTCCAGGATGAGTGATTTATCCTTAAGACGAGTGATCTTCTGTGATGGATGCC
The DNA here is from genome assembly GCA_023230025.1 of Candidatus Cloacimonadota bacterium. GTDB lineage: Bacteria > Cloacimonadota > Cloacimonadia > Cloacimonadales > Cloacimonadaceae > UBA5456. The sequence goes on from JALNYD010000052.1 coordinate 10,684, forward strand.
ACATTCTTTCTGCGATATAATCCGAGGTTGGAGGAAAGAATTGAAGTTTCACCGGAAACACTTCTCCAGCATAGATGCCAAAGCCGCTATCAAAATAGGTTCTGGAATCAAAATCCACCTCGTGTTGAGGTTTATCGCTCAGCTTAAGCTTCTCCATGCGATTGATGGCAAAGACGATCACCTGATCTATCTTTTTATAATATCCTGCCAGGTAGAAGTTATGGTTGAAATACTTAACTGCCAAAGGCGAGACTTCTTTATGACTGTGCCTTTGGTTCTGCACACTATAATAATCAAAAGCGATCATCTTATAATTCAGTATCGCTTTCAGTACCAGGCTTAGTTTCTCAGCCACAGTGTCCGAATCAGATAGAGTCCCGGTACCATCACTGATTAGCGCTTTTTGGACATCACGGTAGAACTTGAGGATTGATTTATCCAGCTTAGTTTCGATCTTGGTCAGAATGCCTTTTATGCTATCGGAAGTAACCAACCCCGATTCTTCCCAAAGCTTGCTTGCCAGTGAGAGGCTAAGAATGTCCTCGTAATTCAGCGTATAATCAGGAAGGCGATAACCCTCTGTGAAATAGTAGAAAACCTGATTTGCCCTATCCATATCCTGGTCTTCGTAGATCGGAAAACCACATGAAGACAGATTAGTTATATCCCTGGCAATAGTCTTCTTTGATACCCCAAAGTGTGTTGCCAATTCACCTTTGGATATGCCGTTAAGCCGATGCTGATTTATCAGGTGCAGCATCTGCCATTGCCGGTACAGAGCTTGATTCCTCACAAATTCCTCGCCATTTTACAGTTTTTCCAAAATATTCTTGCCCTACTTATAAAGTCAATGCTTTTCATCGCCATCCCTGTACCTCAATGAGTATAACCCACCTACTTGAGAATCTTATTCCACTCAGGAGAGTACTTGCCGATGAAGTAGCGTTCGAGCTTTCTGGTCGCTTCAGCCGCTTCCTCATCACTACCAACCAGCAAAATAGATATCTTCAAATCGGCAGCATTGGCATGCATTAGTTGCCCCGATGTGTGCTTTCTGGCACTGTCTGATTCTCTGGTATAGTCAGATAGTCTCTTCCTGATGCCACCATTCGAATATTCGACAGCTCTGCCGATATACATGACTTTTCCACCCAATTCGGCTTTGTAAAGCCCAACATAAGAGGAGTATGGACTTAGGTCGATGCTGTCCAGATAGCCTACATTCTGCCACTTGCTCTCCCAATCTCTGAGTGTCTTTCCTCCAATAGTGGGGACTTCCGTTCTCCCTGTAGCTGCATTCCTACTGCTATTTCTCATCTGCTTACTTTGCTGTTTCATACCTTCATCGATGACAGCATTTCCAATCTTTGCCACTGTTTTCAAAAAGCTCATTCCTAACTCCTAAATAACTCATTTTGCATATACGCATTCTCATGATAAATCAACCCATGGACAAAACAGGGGTATAGGCAAGCCAATACTCCCTAATCTATCTGTAACCAGTAATTGAACCGCATAATCATTCATAAGATTGAGAATATACTGTAACTCCATCGTACCTGATGACCGTACCCCATTTTATGGACCAGTTTCTAATGGGCAACTTGCTTTGACGTTGTAGGCATCGATAAACTCATAGGGAGCCATAAAATTCAGAGACCTGTGAGGTCGTTCTTCATTGTAGTGGCCAGCCCAATTCATAATTATTTCCTTTGCTTCAACTAAATTCCGGAATATGTGCCTGTCAAGACATTCCTTCCTCATCTTGCCATTAAAGCTCTCAATAAAGCCATTCTGCGTCGGCTTTCCCTTAGCTATGAATCCTAACTGAACTCCTGTTTCATCAGCCCATTTGAGCATTACTTTGCTGGTGAATTCAGGACCATTGTCGCATTTGATAGCCTTAGGAAGACCTCGTTGTTCCGCAAGCTGAGTAAGCTCTCGGACCAGTCTCGAACCCTGCAATGAACTATCGATGATCTGGAGAACACTCTCCTTACTGAAGGTGTCGATAAGGTTGAAGACTCTGAACTTTCTGCCATTCTCCAGGGTGTCGGACATGAAGTCCATTGCCCATACCTGGTTT
>JALNYD010000367.1 GCA_023230025.1 Candidatus Cloacimonadota bacterium
AGTTTATCGCTTACATCAGAGAGTGTGGGGATCTGAGTGCTTTCCGGGATCGGAGTTTGATCATAGAAGAATCCGGCCCGCAACTTGTTACAGCTTAGCAGATATTCAGTTCCCAGGCTGATGCGGGATGTATTTTCCCAATCAAATACTAAAGTGCTTTCACCGGAGGGAACCAGAGGATGGGTTTCTTGAAGTTCGATCACGACTTCATCCAGGCGGTCCCACATGGTGTAGGCATAATCCAGGCTTACTGTCCAGTTTGGTTTCACCTTGTAGGCAAAGCCGATTCCGATTTCTGCGGGAAGCTTGAGGTCGGCTTCGATATCAGATTTTCCACCAGGAGTGGAAGCCTCTATCTCATTACCCAGAGAGTCCACAGAAGCAGGTTTCCAAAAGTTGATATCGGCATCACCTTCCATAGCGATGGTTGAGGGAAGTTTTCCCGAAAGACCAATGCTGAGGCATTCAGTGGCTTGTAGCATCATGCCAAAGTTTGCTCCAATGCCAAAGCCAGTTCCGGAAAGTTCGGTGGAGATGGGAGCGATATATGGAAATGGTACTGCGAATATCGAATCAAGTATAGTGCTAAAACCGGTCTTGTTGATGTCGATTGTTCCATACATTGCGCTAAGCCCTGCTCCAACCGAGAGGATGGGGGTGAGGCGATAGGCAAGGGTGGGGTGCACATCGAATACAGCTATGCTGCTCATCATTTCGTCTTCTGGAAAACCGGGGTCATAGGTCATGCCAGTGGGGAGTCCATAGGCATCCCAGGTGGTTCCCAGGCCGTAAGGGACGTAGATGCCCAAGCCGTATTTGAGGCGTGATTCTTTGGCTTTGAGGGCGGTGAGGGTGGGGAACATACGCAGGCTTTGCTCTGCTTCATACTCTTTGTCTTCGTAGCCCGGAATTCCAGTCATAGCTGATCCATTAGGATCCCAGGTGGCAGATGGCAGAATAAAAGTTCCCCCCAAATGGACGGAATTTTCATTCATGAAGCCGAGTCCTGCAGGATTCCAATACATAGCAGACGAATCATCAGAGAGACCACGGAAGGCTCCTCCCATGGAGGTGGCACGAGAGCCGACTCCGGTAAGGGCAAAACCGCCGGCAAAAAGACTGGCAGCCAGCAGCAACAGGCAAATCGTAATACTTAGGTTACGAACATTGATCATCATTCAACTCCTTTAAACGACGATTATTGTGGTGTTTACACCATGCTGGTGAGTATTATTCGGATGCCTGGATTCGTCAAGGATTATTTTTGCTATATCTTTCAAAGCTTCCCTACTGGCAACCCAGTTTCTACTCTCGCGGAGCTTTCAAATCCAATGGCGAAAACTTCAAATTGGGGAGATCAGATCATGGCTGAAGAGTGCCAGCGGCACGGCATTTTACATGAAGCCATAGGATTCGACACGTCTCGTGTCGACGGAACGGATTTCCGTAACTGTATGCAGCTTCGCTGCTTATGCAGAAGAGACGTCTGCAATCCTATCCCCAGGCTTTCATTATCAGTTGTGAAAGCTGTTTCATTTGGGTTTAGATATGCTTCACACTCGAGATCAGGAGAAGATCAATATCTTAAACATCGTCCCGGGACTCAGGGCTGGTTTATGGCTCTCGCACTCTATCAGGTTTATCCCCCCTGGTTATCATCACGATGCCGTTACCTTGTGGTCACAAAAGTAACGGCAAGGTGACCGCATCGTGACGATAACTAATGGGGTAAAATCAAAAAACACTTGACTCTTATTGCATGAGATTTATAGGGGTTTTGTTAATAGTGTTTATGGAGATTGTATGAACATACATTTTCGTGATGTACAAACTGGCAGCGTTGAAGCCAGAGCAGTATTGGAGATCGCTGAAGGCGTATTTCTAAATGAAGTTACCATCCTCAATATCGAGGGAGAGATCGTTGTAGAATTCCCCAAAAAGAGCTTTGTAGGCAAGAACAAGCGCACCTTCTATATTGACATCATCACTTTTGAAGACAGCGACAAGCGTATCGTATGGGAGTTGGAAATCAAAGAAGCATACCGCGTCTGGCGCAAAACAAACAAGAAAGTATTGGTTTACGAAGAAAAATAAAGATATATGGAGGATCTATCATGATCACCAATCTGCAAGAAGCATTATCCACCAACATCAAGGGGATGAAGCGTTCAGCTATCCGTGAGCTCCTGAAGTATTTGGGAACTCCTGGCCTAATCTCATTCAGTGGCGGCTTTCCCAGCCCGCTGACTTTTCCGGTTGAAGATCTGAAGACCATCATGATGGAAGTCATGGAAAATGAAGCAGCCTTTGCTCTGCAATATGGCGCTACCGAAGGCGACATCCTGTTGCGTACCATGCTGGTGGAACGTTACAAAGCCCAGGGAATCGATATGGGCATCGAAAACATGATCATCACCACAGCTTCACAGCAGGCTCTGGATTTGATCGGCAAGATGTTTATCGATCGTGGTGACTATGTTATCGTTGGTCTACCCTCATACCTGGGTGGCCTCTCTGCTTTCAATTCCTATGGTGCAAAAATGATTGGCATTCCCATGGATGATGAAGGTGAAGATCCCGCGATTATGGAAGCTGAGCTGAAGAAACTGGCCGACATGGGCAAAAAGCCGAAGTTCATCTATCTGATCCCCGATTTCCAGAATCCCGCCGGTGTGACCATGACCGAAAGACGTCGTAAAGAAATCATTGCTCTGGCACATAAATATGATGTGCTGATCATTGAAGACAGCCCCTACCGGGAATTGCGCTATGAAGGTCAGGCTC
>JALNYD010000368.1 GCA_023230025.1 Candidatus Cloacimonadota bacterium
GCCTTCAAAGTTTATCGTGATGATACCTTGATCACCACTACCTCCAATACCACTTTTACGGATAATTCTGTAAGCAATGGCAATAGTTACAGCTACTATGTGATTGCAGTTTATGCCGGAGGAGAATCCGAAGCCACTACCACCATTACTGTAGTGGCAGGCCAGGTATTGGAGGCTATCCTGGGTTCGGGCACAAGCACTACCGGTTACTCGAATGCCAGCCCGATCAATACCTATTACAGATCCCTGCATGGACAATCAGTTTACACAAAAGCGGAGCTGCACTCTGCCGGCATCTCCGGCCCGATCAATATCACCCAGATCGGCTTTGATGTAGTTACTCTACCCAATCTTGCTCTACCCAGTTTCATTGTGCGCATGAAGCATACCTCAGATACCGATGTGACAAACTGGCAAAGCGCAGATGATATGCAAACCGTTTACGGCCCGCTTACTTATGCTCCTGCAACAGGTTGGGATATGCTTACCCTTAGCACTCCCTTCCTGTGGAATGGAACCGATAACATCGTGATTGATACAGCCTTTGACAGAGTCGCTGAGTTTAGCAGCTCAGGTACCGTGCACTACAGCACTGTGACCAATGGCTACCGCTATGCCCGCTCTGATGGCAGTAACCAGACTGATGTTTTCAGTGGCGGCTATACTGCTACCACTCGACCCAATCTGAAGCTGATCTTCAGTCCTCTTTCTGAGGATCCAGAGATTGTGGTCAGCACCAGCAGCCTGGATTTTGGTAATATCCGCATTTATGATACGGCTTCGCAAAGCTTCACTATCTCCAATTCCGGGGGTGGCACTCTGGAAGGCAGCATTGCATGCAGTGGCGTATTCAGCGTAGCAGAGATCAGTGGTAAAAAGGGATTGAACCGCTCCAGCCGCGAAGTCAGCCGTAATACGATCACCTATAGCATTGGTGAAGGCAGCAGCAAAAGCTTCAGGGTCACCTTTGATCCTGTAACCACAGGTGAGACAACTGGCACAATCACCATCACCCATAATAGCGATGGAGCAGATAAGAGCATCAGCCTTGCTGGCGAAGCTTACAATCCTGTTCCGGACACTCCGGTCCCGACTAATGCTGCCACCAACGTGAACCCAAACCAGGTGTTGAGCTGGACTAATGATGGCACAGTAACCGCAGTTGACGTTTATGTGGGCACCAGCGAGTATAACCTGATCAAGGTTGCTGATCAGCAAAGCGATCCCTTGAATAGCTACACTTCTCCAACCGCCTGGACTTATCAGACTACCTATTACTGGAAAGTTGTAGCTCACAATAGCTCAATCTACAGTGGTGAAAGCGCAGTGTTCAGCTTTACTACAATCGCTGATCCTACCCTCACTCCTCCTTTTACTGAGGAGTTTGGCAGCTTCCCGCCCACCAATTGGACGCGCTTTAGTGGGGCACTTGCTGAAAACAGTTCTCTGAGCTCAACTACCTCTGGTTGGGTTGCAGATGGCTTTGCCAATGTTGGCAGCACCGGTTCTGCCAAGATCAATGTTTACGGAGAAAACCGTTATTACTGGCTTGTAAGCCCTTCAATCAATCTTGATGCAGGCAAAGCAAATTATCAATTGAGCTTTGATCTGGCTCTGACGGAATGGAATGCAACTACCGGTCCCGAGACAGATGGGACTGATGATAAGTTCGCCGTCGTGATCTCAACTGATGATGGAGCTACCTGGTCTTCCTCCAATACACTTGCTCTATGGGATAATGTCGGAGCAAGCAGTGTATATAACAATATCTCATACACCGGGGAAAACATCGTTGTTCCTCTCAGCAGCTATTCCGGCTCTGTCAAAATCGCTTTTTATGCTGAATCCAGCTCCAGTAATGCCGATAATGATCTGTTTGTGGATAATGTAAGTGTTTCAGCTATTCCTGTTAGCCCGATCTTCAGCGTAAGCCCGGGTAGCAAGGATTTTGGTACTCTGCTGGTTGGACAAAACATGCAACAGGATTTTGTGATCAGCAATATTGGTACAGGCAGCCTGGGGATCACTGAAGTGGCTCTGCAAAACAGTGATGCTTGCTTCAGCCTGACCGATGTAAATAGCTATCCTGCATCTCTGGATTATGGTGACCAATTGATCGTAAGCATAAGTTTCACACCCACAACTGCGGGTTCTTTCTCAGCAACGCTCGTGGTCAATGACGATCAGACCGGCAAAAGCGCTCATCAGATCCAGATCAGCGGAGCAGCCTATGAACCCTATGGCATTCCCTTTGTGGAAGGATTTGAAGCTGGAGTGGGTAAATGGGCAATTGTAAACGGTAACCAGATAAATGCCTGGCACATTGGGTCTGCAACAGCTAATTCTGGAAGCCAAAGTATCTATATCAGCAATGATTCCGGCTCCAGCAACAGCTATACAATTGATGAAGCTTCGGTATCTCATTTCTATACCGATATCACTTTCCCGGAATCCAGTGAAGACTTCTATTTGCGTTTCAACTGGCTGGCCAATGGTGAAAGTAGCAGCTACAGCAACTATGACTATTTGCAGGTATATCTGGTTGATTCCAGTGTAGTTCCAGTTGCAGGTGAAGAATTGTTATCCGGATCATTGTTGGCAGAGGAACTGCTGAGCGCCTCAGACTGGCAGAACTTCAGCGTTCAGCTTCCCACTGGACTTGCCGGACTCACCAAACGGCTGGTCTTTACCTGGAGGAATGATGGCAGTATGGGCAATCAACCTCCTGCTGCCATTGATAACATTCGCATTGTTGCTGTAGAAGATCAGGATGTTGCCGTGG
>JALNYD010000369.1 GCA_023230025.1 Candidatus Cloacimonadota bacterium
GAGCCATATCGGACTCTACCCTGAGCCTGATACAATACAAGCGCTTAAGGCCGAACTGGCAGGGTTTCCCACCAGCAAGGGGGCGATTCAGCTGCCGCTGGAAACTCCGCTGCCCTTGGAGCTGATTGCAATAATTATTGGGTATCGACTCAACCTTTTGCAAGAGAAGCAATAACCGATTTCCATTGGAATCCTGAGGGCAACAACTTTGCCAACCTCAACAGGATTGGTTGGGCGTAGTGTATGCATGAGCTTGAACATCTTTTGGGAATTCAAGGAAAAGTATGGTATAACAATAGTATACACACATGGGTTATGAGTATTCATCAGGTGCAAGGGAGCTTACCATCGATACCTTATTTTTTGCTGTTGTCAACAAAGGAAAGGCAAATATTCTGCTGCAAAAGGCCCAGGAGCTTGGAGCAATCGGGGGAACCATTCTGCTCGCAGAAGGAACCACACGCTCAAGATTCTTCAATACAGTCAGACCTTCCCAAGCTCACAAGGAAATTGTGATCATCAGCGCAGGGTATGAGCTGTGTGTCGGCTTGCATGAGATGGTCTTCCAAACATTCAAATTTTATAAGCGACGAAAGGGGATTGCATTCTCCATCCCATTCAAGAATTGGGATACCGTGGAAAAGAAGCCTGATCCCAGCCAAAAACCTATGGATGACTATTTTGCCCTTCTTACTATTGTGGAGCGGGGCAGGGGAGTAGAATGCGTGTACGCAGCACGAAAAGCAGGTGCGAGAGGTGGCACCATTGTGCATGGACATAGGGCGGGTATACCAAAGGACTTCTTTTTTTCTCTGAACATAGAACCACAGAAGGATATTGTGATCATCCTATCCAAAAAAGATACGCTGCAGGCGATCAAAGAGAGTATTACCGAATCACTGAGCCTGGCGAACCCAGGTAATGGAATTCTCTTCATCCTTCCGGTTCTCAGGACCAGTGGTTTATTTGAGAACAGAGTTGCAGAGCAGAGGGGAGTCAGGTCATGAATCTTCTCTATGGTAAAGTCAAGGAAGTCCTGCAATCACTGGTCCCTCTCGTGCTGGTTGTGGTGGCATTATGTTTTACCATCATAGAAGTGGAAACGGATATGTTTATTCGCTTCTTGGTTGGAAGTACGATGCTCTTGGTGGGGCTTGCTCTTTTCTTATGGGGAATCGACCTATCCATGCACCCCATCGGCGTGTACATGTCCAATGAGGTTGCTACTTCCAAAACCTTCCTAGGGGTGGTGATTTTAAGTTTTTTGTTGGGATTTCTCATTACGGTTGCCGAGCCTGATCTTTTGATCCTGGGTTCACAAATTGAGGAAGCGTCGGGCCATACCCTCTCAAGCAGGCTCATTGTATATATGGTGTCAGGCGGGGTGGGCCTGCTGATTTCACTGGGCATTCTCCGCCTGCTCAGGGATAAGCCATCGATCAATATCTTCCTGCTGATGACCTACTTGGTCATTCTTGTACTGGGCTTTCTAGTTTCTGAGGAGTTTCTTGCAATATCGTTCGATGCTTCAGGAGCAACCACTGGAGCTTTGACGACTCCTTTCGTACTGGCTTTAACACTTGGGCTATCCCAGGCGAAAGGCGGCAGGCATGCCGAGGAAAACTCATTTGGCTTGGTTGGCATCATGAGTGCCGGACCCATCCTCGCAGTCATGTGCATCTCTTTCATCACCGGGCAGCATACCATTCAAGGTGAGGCCAGTGTGTTTATTCCTTCCGTCGGGGTAATCGCTCCGATTCTGGAAAGTATTCCTGCAACATTAAGGGAGTCCCTGATCGCGCTCCTGCCGATCACGCTCTTGTTTTTTGTGTACAACGGATTCAAATTTAAACTGAAGCGAAAGGAAATCCTTGGGATTATCAAAGGCCTATTGCTTGTACTTATCGGTCTAGTGTTGTTTCTATCCGGTGTACACGCAGGCTTCATGGATATGGGCAGGGTGATTGGTATGCAGATCGCCTCGATGGATACGAGACTCCTTATAGCAGTAGGATTCCTCTTCGGCCTGATCGTCGTCCTCATGGAGCCGGCAGTGCATGTCCTGGGCGTACAGATCGAGGAAGTCACTGGAGGTACCATACCTCTCGGACTCATCCGTCTGACACTCTCTTTGGGTGCAGCCATCGCTATTTCACTCTCCATGGTTCGCATCACTGTTCCTGAAGTGAAGTTATGGTATTTCCTGCTCCCGGGTTTTGCTTTCGCTTTGTTCTTGTCGTTTTGGTGCAATCCCGTGTTTGTCGGCATCGCATTTGATGCAGGAGGGGTTGCTTCCGGTCCGATGATGGCAACCTTCGTTCTGGCCTTTGCACAAGGAGCCGCCTCGGCCATCCCGACAGCAAACGTGTTGGTGGATGGATTCGGCGTCATTGCCTTGGTTGCCATGGCTCCAGTTTTTTCCATTATGCTTTTAGGCACACTATTCAGACAGAAGAAACCCATACATATCACCGAAGAGATACCCATGCTGAGCAAGGCAATCGGCCAAGAGAAGCGAGTCGCCGACCATACGTGCATGCTCGTACTTGTGAATCGCGGATTTGCCGATGATGTAGTCAGCCTTGCCCGTAAAAGCGGGGCAACCGGTGCCACTATACTTGTTGGCAGAGGTTCAATAGAAAATAGTGCTTCAAAAATCCCATTTTTCAACTTGGAATTGCAGCCCGAGAGGGAGATGGTATTGCTCATCACGCCACAAAACATCAGCAATCGTGTTGCTGAGCAATTGATTGCCGAGCGGCAGAGTGTTTTCGACGGTTT
>JALNYD010000370.1 GCA_023230025.1 Candidatus Cloacimonadota bacterium
TGAAGAGGCTCTTCTTGGCAAGCTGCATGCCGAGGGCGGTCTCGGCGGACTTGGGCAGGGAGAAGGTGCCGGTCTCGGTGCTCCGGTGGTTCTCGATCGAACCGAGGCCATCCTGCTTTGCTCTCATGTGTATGGTACCGTGTAAATACCTAAGATGGTAGTGACCTTTTCCCTATTCTGGTTGTGATGATGAAAGGGACACTTGCAACAGTCGTCCCATCGAATCTACCTTCTTGTCAGCCAAAACGACAAGGAGATCAACCGGAGTATGTTGAAAATGTCCCAGATAGAGAATATCAAGAACATGTGGAGAGAAGGAAGTACCATAGCTGAGATCAGGGAAGTTACCGATCTTGACCGGAAAACCATCAGCAAGTACATCCAGCAGGAGGATTTCAGCAAGGATCCCGAACAGTATGCGAAAGAGACCAGGCCGAGCAAACTGGATCCGTACAAGCCCATCATCGACGGCCTGCTGGAGAAGCAGAGTGAGTATTTCCACAAGCAGCGTTTCACTGCCAAGAGGATGCATGAGTATTTGGTAGAGGAATGCGGGGCGAAGGAACTAGAACACTCCTACATCCTGGTCCGCATATACATGAAATCATGGAGAAACGAGAGAAGACGCAACAATGGGCCCGGTACCCTGAAGCTGGTCTGGCATCCGGGGGAAGCCCAAGCTGATTTCGGGCAGGCCGATTTCATCGACACCGACGGCAGCTATGTGCGCAAGCACTATCTGGTGATGTCCTTCCCCTACAGCAATACAGCACTCTATGAGATCCTTCCCGGGGAGAACGGGGAATGTGTATGCCAAGGCCTACAGGACTTCTTCACTTATCTGGGCGGGGTTCCCTACAGCATTCTCTTCGACAACGCAACCGGAATAGCAAAGCGGTATGCAAACATCATACAGCAGTCGGAGCTTTTCACCAGATTCAGGCTTCACCACAATTTCATCGCCCGGTTCGCGAACATCCGTTCAGGCTGGGAGAAGGGCAATGTTGAGAACAAGGTCGGCGCGCTTCGGCGAAATCTGCTGGTCCCGCCGATGCAGCTGTCCTATCCCATTCAGCAATTCAACAAGGAAGTGATGATTCCAAAGTCCTTCGCATTCCGTGCAGACGAGCAGCATTACGAGAAGGGGGCCACATTCAAGGAGCTGTTCGTTCAGGACAGGAAAGCCTTGGGCCCTCTGCCTGCAAAGGCCTTTCATGTTGCGAAAATCGAGTCTCTGGGGACGAGTGGGACAGGATCTCTGACCTTGGAGTCCGGCCATACCTATGTGCTTGGTTCGGGACGAACCAATGAGACGGTGCTGGTCTCCAAGGGCGCCTGGGAGATTTCCGTCTACACCAGTAATGGCGTATTCATCAAGACTTTTCCCCGAGCCTATGGCAAGGAGCCTTCCACTGTGTACGACATCGAGGCAATGCTTTCATCGAGCATCCACAAGCCCAATGCATGGATGAACAGCCCTGTCAGGGATGTGATGGAGGACGGGGGTTTCAAGCAATATCTTGATGAGATTGACAACGCCGGTCGCAGGAGGGGGCTGTACATGCTCAACGAATGCGCTGAACGCTTTGGATTCGGAGTTGCTTCCGTGGCGGCAAACAGGTTGTGCAAGGATGGCAAGATCCCTTCCAGGGATGACTTGGTCGTACTGTGCAACCGGATGGCATCCTTCCCCCTTGAGGCGAGTGACAATGCCACCAACGTCAATCTCGGTGCCTATGATGCACTGCTCAACAAGTCCGGGGGTGCTGCATCATGATTGCGACCCAGAAGAAACAGGGATTGCTCACAGCATCTCTTTCAACCCAGTTGAGACAGTTCTTCTTCTCCCAGGAAGGGATTCGAGATGCGATTGAGACCGGGACCCCGAAGCAATTGGAGTACTTGGACAAGCTCCTCGGAAGAGAGCTGCAACGACGGGCGGAAACCCGCAAGTCCAGGATGGTGCAGCATGCGGGCTTCCCGAACATCAAGAGCATCGATGACTATGATTTTTCCCATACCCGCTTTCCCGCCCTGATGAGCAAGGATGATGTGTTGTCGCTCAACTTCATCACCCAAAAGCGTACCCTGATATTCTATGGCATTTGTGGCAGTGGGAAGACAATGTTCTCAGTCGCATTGGGCATCATGGCGTGCAACCAAGGGTATAAGGTGAAGTTCATGACCATGAGCCAGCTGATTGCACGCTTGGAAAAGGCGCGTTCGGAAGGATTCCTGGAAAGGACGCTGCTTGAGCTGAAGAAACTTGATCTTCTCATCATTGATGAATGGGGATATTGCCAGATTAGCCGGGAGGATGCACAGCTTCTGTTCAGGGTGATAGCAGACAGTTATGAAACAAAGGCACTGATAGTCACTACCAATCTACCCTTCAGCGAATGGGGAAAGCTGATGACCGACGAGCAGCTGGCTACCGCAATCATTGACAGGCTGGTGCATTACGGTCATCTCATCGATACAGGTTCAAAAGACTGGAGACTCGAAAATTCCCTTATGAGAGACCAAGTGGTAAAGAATTACAGAGAGAAGGAGCCAAAATAGATCAAGAGAATTGAGACCTGTTCTGATGAAAACCATAATAGGGAATTCTCACTATCTTTTTATCCGTTTTTACTTGACCAAACACACTCTCATCAGGTTCCAGAAATTCTTGGAGTATTCGCCTGTCCTGGTATAGGACGGCCGATCATCGGGTGTGTACATCATTTGCCTCCCTTGATGTTCCTGCAGCTCTTGCAGACGTATTGGCCCAGGT
>JALNYD010000053.1 GCA_023230025.1 Candidatus Cloacimonadota bacterium
GGGATTGGCTTCAGATTCCCTGACGTAATACTGGGTGATATCGCTTTCAAAGAGGAAGCGTCGGCTTTGCAGCATTTCTTTGAGTAAATCATGCTTATCCTCCTTGAGGATGCGTTCGCTGATCGTGAAATAGCTATCCAGCTTGAGGAATTGCCGAAAGGCCTGAACACTTCCAGCATAACCATGGATGAGGTATTTCAGGGGATAGACTTTGAGAATCTCATAGGCTTCTTGCTGATGCCCCACAATGTGCAGCACCACGGGCAGACGATAATCCATGGCCAGATCGAGTTGTTTGACAAAATTGGCCTTCATCAGGGCATATTCCGGATTGGCTTTATCCAGCCCAATCTCTCCAATCGCCCAGATTATTCCATCCCGGCATAGACCTTCGATATCCTCAAATTGCAGATCACAATGCTCAAAATTGGGATGGATCCCAGCGCTGTAGAGTATGTTATAAGCTTTACTGTGCTCAGCATACCAGTCTAATTCCGTTCTGCTGAGCGCAGAGGACAGAAAACAGGTGAGCTTATGAGCAGCGGCCTCTTCAAACAAGGGTTCAAGGGGCATGATCTGGCTTAAATTGGCCAAATGACAATGAGCATCACAATAGTTCATAATCCTAACTCCGGCAAGAGCATTGTAATGTGTCCTGCGCAACGTTCACCCGCTTTGCCATCCAGACGGTCAAAGAATATGGCATTGGCTTTTTGGCGTTCCAGGGCAAGTGCAGCGGGCTCTGCCAGGGCACGGTCAAGGGCGGGAACAAGTTCCTCAAAGCTATCGATCTGGATGCTGGTCGCGGCGATGATATCATATACTTCCGGCACCGAACGGCGTGCAGCGGGGAGTTTCCAACTGATCATGGGTTTATCCAGAGCACAGATTTCAGCAATGATGGATGATGTATCAACGATGCAAACATCGGCAGCAGGGATGTGGTGCAAAGGGTTGTCTTCGATATAGGTGATCCCTGGCATTGTACGGAGGCGTTTGATATATTCCGAATTGGTCCAGGGATGCACACTCACGGCGATATCATATTGCTGCACCAGCTCCCCAAGGCGATCAATCCAGCGCTCGATGCCGCTCATGCTACTGCTGTCGTAAGTGGCGGTGAAAAGTAGTTTTGGTTTTGCTGGGTTAGTCCTGGTAACCTGCTTTGGGGGCAGGAACGGATCCAGCTTGGGATATCCGCCCACCTTTCCGCAAGTTACCCCGATTTCGATGGCATTATCAAGATCTTTCTGCGAACTGAACATATAGAGGCTGAAGGGCAGATAGTTTTTGGCAGAGGTGCGGCGCTTGAAATGATACGCCCCATGCATCATCCCGATCTTGATGATGCGTCTGCAGGGGAATTTGTGGGCAGACACCCGGCACATGATCACAGCTTTGGGAAAGACAGGTAGTCTGCGCACCCGAAATCCCTTGCTTTTCAGGAACTTATAGGTGTCCCGCTTATCGGTTGCGATAGGGATGGGTTTCAGATATTCCTGCACGGGCAGCCAAATCTCCAGATCCACCGGAGTATGGCAATAAAACACGGTCTCCCTGCGTTTTTGCAGCAGGTTCAATAGATGCCATGCAGCGCTGTAGATGGGTTGCAGTAGATAATATGAAAAGACCATTACAGTAAATATCTGCTAATGCTGCGAGCCAGGTGTTGCTCAAATCCGGCGTCGTTGCGATGGAAGTTCCAGGTACCATCACTGAAGGTGAAGTAGCCTTCGCCTCGTACAATGATATTGATTCCGAAATGTTGAGCTTGATATTCAAAGAGATGCAGGTTGCCGGCATCATCCTCTCCCAAATCCACAGAAAGGAAGGGAGAATTGAAGGTTTCAAAGAGCTTTTTGGCCGCATTCAAGGCTGGTTCGGGATTTGGTATCACAAAATCAAAGAGCTTGGTTCCACTGGCCCGGAAATCCCCTTCTTTGGTATGACGCTTGCTGATGAAGTATTTGTCTCCCAATACGATCACCCGATAGTCAAAGCTGAGGCCGGGGACAAACTCCTGCAGGATAAAAGGTATCTCCTGGGTGATGTAATCTGCATAACACAACGCGTCCTGGTATAAATCATAGTTTGGATATCCGGGGAATTGCTTGTTTTTACGCAGATGCTTGCGTCTCCACAAATCCAGCTTCTGGATAATACCTGGATGGGTTTCGTGCCTGGCAAGCTGCTTAAAGACATCCTCTTTGCTGTGAACCAATGCTACTCCCGTGCCGTTTGATCCTGTTAAAGTCTTGAACACCATAGGAAAGCGTAGATCATAGCATTCCATCTCTCGCTTGGAGCTGAAATAGTGGTAGTCCAGGCTATGGATATCCAGTTTTTGCTTCAGAAGCTCCTGCCAGCCTTTGTTTTCATGGCACAGAAAGAGCTCCAGCGGTGGTAACAACCTGTTTCCACTCGCCTGCAAATACATCAGGCAATCGCGGATGTAATGCCGCAAGTTATCCCGATGGCTGAATGTATAGTAGATGTCCTGGTTTTGGGGCTTAATCTTTCCATTGATTACTTCATGAAAGCCGTGTTTGTACACAGTAAAACCCAAACTGTGCAATTCTTCAAGGAACATCTTTGTATCGATGCTTACCCAGGGCTTGCGGGTCTGGCCGATGAAGTCGTCATAACCGGTTAGAACATATAGTGTTTTCATTTGGATATCCTTGTTAACATGTTGTCCAGCCATATTTTGCAGGCAGATTCCACCTTTTCATAGGGAAGTGTATCAATGCGGTCTCCCACAAGTTTGGGATCCCGGTTATCTGGCTCAACTGCGACGTGGATGTCGCTGTTGGGGGGAGTCCAATGCCGGTGCCAGAAATGTCCGAAAGGAGTGAATGTGGGTAATCCTGCTCCGATTGCCAGATGCCGGGGGCCGCTGTCGTTACCTACCCAGAGGTCGGCTTTCTCATACAATGCGGCCAGAGTGTGGAGGCTGTCGATATGGTAATCTATCTCCGGAGATGGCTTGTGCATCAGGCGTTTCACTTCTTCCACGATGGACTTTTCCCCAGGACCCCAGGTGAAGAGGATCTTCACGGGGTAGTTGGTCAGGATAAAATCGCATAAGCGGGCAAAATGCGGTGGCTTCCAGAGCCGTTTGGTAACTTTGGATACCGGAGAGACGATCATCACGATCTCGCTTCCCAGGAGGCCTTGTTTGGCAAAGATGGCATCCGCGGCTTGCTGATGTGCCTTGGTGTAGTAAACCTTGGGGATCGTTAGCTCAGCGGGTTTCGGCAGGATGTGACTGGCAAGGCGCAGCTTTTCGATCGGCACATAGGTATCAAGATCATATTCCGGTAAAAGGATATCGTAGCCGATATTGCGGCGGGGGGAACGAAAGGATATCTTGGTTTCAGCGCGGATCACTCGGGAAAAAAGGTGGCTGCGAGGATTCTTATGAAAATCGATCAAGACGTCATACTGCGGCTTTCTAAGCTCATATAGGAAGCGCAGGTATGGCAAAAGGGGAGTCTTCTTGCGCCAGATGATGAAGCGATTGATCCCGGGATGGTAGCGCAGGATTTCATAAGCCACATTACTGGTGATAAAAGTGATTTCCGCCTGCGGAAACGCCTTGCGGATGGCGGCTATTGAGGGTTCGCACATCAGGGTATCCCCGATGGCTTTGAGCTGCATCAGTGCAATCTGCTTAGTCTCTGCCTGCTTCATGATTCATTTCGGCGAGAATGATGTGTTTCATTGCTACATTCACTGCTCCAAGAGCACAAACCACCAAGCCTTCGATGCCATCCCGGAAACCGCCTTTAATAATATAGAATTGCAGGAATTTGCCGATTGGCCGCAGGGTGAAATGCCACCAACGGGCACGTTTGCCGGCATCGAACATATCTTGAGCCTGCCAGCGGGTATAGCGTGCCATCTTGCGGAAGTGATCGGTAAAGCTGCCAATGGGATTGTGGATGATATAGTATTTTGCCGGCATCTCTTTTTTGTTGTCCAGCCTTAGCTGAGCGTGGACGCGGGCAGGACGCCAATAGCGAATGGCGTGCTTGGTCATCACCAGCCGTTTTCCCCGGCTGCTCAGCAGATCCTGATGTTTCAGCAGCTTGCCAAAGATCTGGGTGCGGATCAAAAAGAGATAGCCATCATGGGTCTCGTCACCGCTTTTGAGGATTTCGATGATCTTCTCACGCAGGGGATCGGAGCATACTTCATCCGAATCCAGGGTAAAAGTCCATTTGGTGCTTACCTGAGGAATGCCCCACAAACGCTGTTCCATATAGTTTTCATATTCATGCTGCAAAAAGCGCACTTTGGGATAGCTGCGGGCAATTTCGGGGGTAGAATCCGTGCTAAAAGAATCCACCACAATGATTTCATCGCACCACCCAATACTATCCAGACAGGCTTTCAGGGTACGTTCATTATTCTGAGTCAGCACAAAACCAGTAACATCAAGCATTTGCATCCTCCTTTATAGATTGAACTGCAGATTGTATAAGGTTTGATATCTGGGGCATGAGGCCAGAAGCTCTTCATGACTTCCGATTCCGGCAATCCTGCCCCCTTCCAGCACTACGATTTTATCTGCTTTCAGAATTGTAGAAAGCCGATGTGCCACCAGCAGGACAGTGCGGTTCCGGGTTGCTTCGTCAATGGCATCCTGAACCTTGCGTTCACTTTCCGTATCCAGAGCACTGGTAGCTTCATCAAAGATCAGGATTGGCGGATTACCCACGATCGCGCGGGCAATGCAGAGCCGCTGTCTCTGGCCACCGGAGAGGTTCAAGCCTTTGATATCAAGCACTTGATCATATTTATCAGGTAGGTTTTGAATAAACTCATCAGCATGCGCAATCTGGGCAGCGGTGATGATCTCAGCTTCACTGAGGGGTTTCCGGCAGCCATAGGCGATATTTTCCCGCACCGTTTTGGTAAAGAGCACGGAATCCTGAGTAACCACGCCAAACAGGCTGCGTAAATCATCCAGTTTGATCTGGCGGATATCGATGCCATCCAGCAGAATCCTGCCTTCCTTGACGTCATACATGCGGTTGATCAGGTTTGTAATCGTGGTTTTGCCGCCACCACTGGCGCCCACAAAGGCGATCTTTTGCCCCTTGGGGATTGTCAGAGATAGATCACGGATCACGTATTTACCGGGTTGATAGTAAAAGGAGACTTTATCAAAGACGATTTCCTGTTCAAAATCTGGTTTGGCGATAGCGTCAGGAGCATCCTGAATGCTGGACACCTGATTCAGAACCAAGGCTATGCGATCCATGGATACAGTGGCCTTCTTCACTTCAGTATAGAGCTGCGTAATTGATTTCAGGGGATGTAACATGGAGAAAATGGCGAAGAGGAAGGCGGTGAAATCACCCAGGGAGAAACTTGCTTCCGGGTTCAGGATCATCCCACCCCCGATGATCACCACCACAACGCCGGTGATGGTCGTATTGAGTTCGGAGAGTGGAACATTCAGCGCTGCATAGATCTGGGAGCGCTGCCACTGTCTGAGGTGGCGGCGATTGATCTTTTCAAAAGCGCGAAACTCGTCATCTTCCTTACGAAAGGCTTTCACGATGCGAATACTGTTCAGCACTTCTTCCACCACACTGAACATAGCGGAAATCTGCTCCTGGATGCGGCGGGAATACTTCTTGATCTTCTTGCCCAGATAACCCAAAGTAAAAGTTAAAAGCGGCACCACCAGGATGCTATATACAAAGAGCCGTGTATTCAGAAATATGGCGATGTACATATAGACCAATACTGTGCTGAAATCCCGGATGCTATTGAAGAGAGCAAAGATAAACTGATTGGATACGATCTCAACGTCATTGACCATGCGCACGATGGCATCGCCCACCTGATTGTGCCCATAAAACTCCAGGGACTGATTCAGGTAGCGACGGAACATATAACTGCGGAGATCACGGATGGTCTTGCCCCTTAGCATCACGAAGAATGAACGATTGGCAAAGTAACTGAGATTCTTGAGCAACATCAGCACCACGATCACGGCGCAAAGCAAATATAACAATGCCAGTGAATCACTTACCAGCATCAGCTCTTTGAGGCTTTCCCACAGCGGAGATAGATCTCCCAGAGAATTGATCTGCCAGATCGAGCCCTGTTCCTGCATGAAACTGGATAATCGTTGTTGCATCTGAGCAAGGATTTCTGAGCTTTTATGATACTCAATCTCGGGTTTATTGGGGTTGAAAACATAGTCAAAAAGCGGCACCATCAGCGTGATGCTGACGCCACTGAAAATGGCAAACAGAGCCATTGCCACCAAACCTGCAAGCATGTAGGGCCAGTAGCGCAGCATCATCCTGAATAACAGGAGGATTTTGCTGCCGGGTTTGCTATCATTCATATCCATATTGCACCAATAAAAAAAGCCAGCTATTGCTGGCAAGGAAAAATTGTGGCACGCCCTAAGGGAGTCGAACCCCTAACCTTCTGATCCGTAGTCAGATGCTCTATCCAATTGAGCTAAGGGCGCACACTGTTTTGTCACAATTTTCGGATGCAGCTTTTCTGTCAATGAAAATCTCGGATTTGTCGATTCTGCCAGGATCAATTGTCCCTGCTGGACTACGATGTTTTTCAATGCGTACAGTATGCCTGTCCCATTGGTTGTCGTCACGATGCGGTTACCTTGCCGTTACTTTTGTGACCACAAGGTAACGGCATCGTGACGACAATGAATAGGGATGTCACTGGTGTGGATACGCCATCCTGGCGTGTGACAGGGATGGGGAGTAATCAAACGGCTGGAAGCCATTTCTACAATAGCACCACATATCATCCGCAGATCATTTCCGAATATCTGATCTAAGTCCTCTCTAAAGAAGGAGTCACTCCAGTACAACATAGGGGGATCAACTTTTCTATTTCTACTGTGGAATACAAATTGCATATATTAAAGAAATTGAAAGGAGAATATTATGACTACCATCACTAGGAACCTTGGTCTTGCTGCTATGGCTATGTTTGCAGTAGTTTGTTTTGGAGTGAATCCAGGCTGGAGCGGAACAGACCGATTACATGAAAGCTCTCCATATGTATCCAGTGTTGTGGAGATAGTTACTGATAGTCAGGGTAATACAATTTCCGGTCATTATGCTAAGGGTCCATGCTTCATTGGGGAGTATTACTCAGCTCCTTTAACTGGACCTTGGGGCAGTTCCTATATCTGGAAGCAAGATCCCGATGGCAACACATTATGGGTGAAACAGATTGCTGCAGCAGTGATAATTGATGATCTTGGCACCGACGCAGATGGGAATATATACTTTATGGCCAAGTATTTGGACGCTATAGTATTGGAAGATAATGAGTTTGTTCCCATTGACTGGTGTGATTACATAATAGCAAAGCTAAATCCCCAAGGTGAATACCAATGGATTACCAATGTAGGCTATGTTGATTATATGTCGGATTTTTGCGTCGGTTCGGATGGAAGCTGTTTTATCACAGGTGATCTTGACCACGGATTCAACCGCATTGGCCCATTTATAATGAATGATTTGTCATATAGTGATATGTTTTTAGCGAAGCTGAATGCGTCGGGAACCTGGCAATGGGCACAGCGCGCTACGGGTACAAGTATAGTAACTGGACAGATTATTAGTCCAGATAATAATGGAGCTTGCTATGTGCTGGGAAAAGCTCTGGGTGATCTGACGATTGGATCGTTCTATTTGCCGGAGTTAGGCTATAGCCATATGAATTTTGTGGCTTATTACAGTCCCAATGGAGATGTTGCCTGGGTAAAAGGTCTCGATACGGACTCAACACCCATGACAATTGTTCACGATGGGCAGGGGAACGCTTATATACTGTCCAATTTCCAATACCCCGAGGAAAATCCCAAGATTCATATGGTAAATGAAGATACGGAACCTACAATTGTATTTAGTATGCCTGAGACAGGTTCAATATGGGGTATGGGACTGAAAACTGATGCTTCCGGGAATTTCTACCTGATGGGGACATACTCGCTTCCTTTCAGCCTTGAAGGAGCGAGTTTCGATGCCCAGCACGGGGTCTTCTTTTTAAAACTGGACGGGAGTTTTAATGTGGTTTGGGGATCATGCCAGACCAACGCTTTTAGCTGGATGGCAGTAACTGATGATGGTTTGCTGCGTGGTATAAGGATAAACTCAGATGTTCAGCCCATTGGAGGTTTTTATACCTTTCCACGCCTTTATTTGAGCTATGTGGCAGGGATGGATAGCTGTGGACAAATCGCTTGGATGCGTTCTGCCATGGATCAAAGAATTGGTAGCCAGGGAGTGGACCTGTGTTTTGATCCACTCGGCAATAGATACGTATGTGGCGTTTATGAGGGAGCTTTCCTTAGCCAGGAGACTCTCTATCTGAATAAGGGAGCCTCCGGAAACGACATCTTCATTACTAAAACTGACAGTTTTGGTAACCGGCAGTGGCTTGTAAGTGCGGGAGGTTCACAAAACGATGAAGTGAAATCCATTGTAGCTGATGGCAACCAGAATACTTACGTTACAGGCTGCTTTGAAGGGAATATCCAATTCGGAGATATTGGCCTGGAATCACAAGGAGCCGAGGATATCTTTCTGGCAAAACTGGATAATGAGGGGAACTGGCTCTGGGCCTTCAGTTTCGGTGGAACAGGTTCAGACAAGGGATTGGACTTGGCTTTGGATGCCAATGGTGACATATATATGACAGGTTATTTCTCTGATGCAGTTAGTTTTGGCTCTTATCCGCTGCTGAGTTCCGGAGCTTCGGACATCTTTGTGTTGAAGCTTAGCAATAACGGGATAATCATAGATGCAGCACAAGGTGGCGGCAGCGGGAATGATATCGGAACCGGGATTGGCATGCTGCCATCAGGACAGATAGCGATATGCGGCAGTTTTGAGGAAGATGCCCAGTTTGGCGATACAAACCTTAGTTCAATGGGTGAACAAGATATATTCTCTGCCACTCTGGATGGCAATTTGAACTGGTTGGGGACAGTTTCCGCTGGTAGCAGTAATACGGAAGAACTTACCGGTATGGCGATCGATGGAGATGGAAACCGTTATCTGACAGGTTACTTCTATGGAGCTTCCAATATTGCTGCTACAGGTTTACAAAGCTATGGTGATAGTGACCTGTTCATAGCAAAGCTTGATAAAGAGGATAACTGGTTATGGGCAGTAAGTGGAGGTAGTGCAGGTCAGGATCAAGCATTATCTGTGGCTGTTGACCAATCTGGCATGTCCTATCTCACCGGGTTCTCCTCCTCTGCTGTGACTATGGGAGACATCCATGTTGATTCCTTTTACGGGATCAACATTCTCTGTGCCGGGATTAATTCAAACGGAACCTGGGCTTGGGTAAAACACAGCGGCTCCCATATAGAACACCCCCTATTTTCGGAGGGACGAGGCAGTGGAATTGCTTTGAACCCGGACGGTAACTGTGTGGTCACCGGGAAATTTTCCGGAGTAACCAGTTTTTCCCAAAGCGAAATAAATGCAAACGGTTATTATGACTACTTTGTTGGCACCCTGGAATATGGAGTGGATATTGAGGATGATACCATAGTCCCTGCGGCAGATATAACGCTTACAGCATATCCCAATCCCTTCACCAGTCAACTTAACTGCTCGTTGATCAGTAAAACCATGAAACCAATGGATGTAAGTATCTATAACCTGAAAGGCCAAAGAGTCCGCCACTTTGCCCAACTGCAAGGTAACTCCTTCCATTGGGATGGCCGGGACGAAAACAATCGCTCCGTTAGTAGCGGGATATATTACATCCGGATTAACCAGGGATCATCCACAGTAAGCAAGAAGGTCTTGAAAATCAAGTAAGCAAACAGACGCCACTCTGGCTGTCGCTGATCTCATTCGAGCTACACAACAGGAACGATTGCTGTTCATACATTGTACAGGGATTGATGGCAGTCATTGAAAAATGCGCGTCAACAGAAGTGATCCCCAATCCGAGCGCCCTTCACCCGTAACGTAGCTTTCCAAAGCTACGAGATTAGACGGTACGGCGACCGCCTGTACACCATGGGACTGCCCTGCAGAGCCGGAAGCCGACAATGCCGTAGCTGATCCTAGCTTCAATAGTAGGGGGATCCCTGCTACTGGCGCAGAATGTAGGGCTGCAACTATATGTACTGCGTATCTACCGATAAGGTGCTTGCTGGTATCTGATCCTATTTCATCAGAACCATTTTCATCACAGACGAATCTTCACCCGCGATCAAGCGGCAGAGATACAGACCACTTCCCTGGTCATTGCCCCCAGCGTCCTTCCCATCCCAAAAGGCTTGGTATTGTCCGGGCTCAGAGTGATGATGCTTCAAGATCTGAATAAGCTGTCCGCGGTGATTGTAAATCTGAAGCTCAACCGTACGGGCTTTACGGATATTATAGATAATTCTGGCATTGGGGTTAAAGGGGTTGGGGCTAATGCTTATCAAACCATGTTTTTGAGGAATCTCAGGGTTATTGCTATCGTCAAGGGGACTCCCGATCTCAACGAGCACTGGACCGAAAAATCTATTTGAGCCGTCCAGCTCGTTTACTTCCAGCCAATAGTGCCAGATTCCCGGTTCTACTTCATTGTCTTTGAAACTATAACGCTGTTCCGTAGGAAGATTGTAGGCCTCTATCAAGGGGCTCACAATCATGGCACTTTCCAGTTCCGACTCCTGACTGCGAAGCAGGTAGTAGCCG
The DNA here is from genome assembly GCA_023230025.1 of Candidatus Cloacimonadota bacterium. Classification (GTDB taxonomy): domain Bacteria; phylum Cloacimonadota; class Cloacimonadia; order Cloacimonadales; family Cloacimonadaceae; genus UBA5456. The sequence goes on from JALNYD010000053.1 coordinate 10,722, forward strand.
GATAAGTTAGATTCAGACTGTGTAATCCAGGTCAAAGTAGCTTTGCCGTCGCTGGTCGTGAATCCGGTAAATGAGCTTAACTCCACCGGTAAAGTGGGAGGTTCACTTTCTACCCAGCTATAATTGCCATTCAGTATAGAACTAAGTCCCGACTTCTGGTCCAAAGTAGCAGGTCCGCTACCTTCGTTGAAGCGGAAATAATGCTCGAGATTCTCTGCCGGAATAGTGCCCATGAGAAGTCCGTGGATCTCATTGGAGTCGAGATCGCGGGAATACACTACCAGATCATCAATGTAGCCATTGTAATATCTGCCATAGTTGTAGTCCCGGCCAATGCCCGCGTTGCCGGTTGCCAAATAAGTAAACGGTGAAACTGATACAGAATTAACCAACAAACCATTTACATAGAAGCGTAAAGTGCTACCATCAAAAGTACCGGCAACATGAGTCCAGGAGCCAACTTGCACCGCATTGGCTGGGGACGATACGCCATAGACAGACCAATCTGAGCCACCGACAAACAAATCTGCCATGCCATCTCCGCCACACCTCAGTCCTACTCCATGGCTGCTGGGTCCCACTCGTACAAAGATTGTGTGCGCATGTACTCCGTCTGAACTGAGAAACAGTGGATGAATCCAGGCAGCTATGGTTAACTTTGTGTTGGATTGCCAAACTGTTTCTGCTACATCCACATAGCCATTGGGGACCAAGCTGATGGCGTAACTAGTTTGAGCTTCTAAAGATACTAAAACCAAAAAAGACAGAACTGACACCAAGCATAATTTACTAAGTTTCATTTCTTTTGCTCCTTATAAAGGTTCTTTTACAGATTAACTTACCTCTAGTCCCTTCGAAGTATTACTACTGCTCTGGATTACATCTCAAAACAGGGATAGAATGGCTTGATCAAACCTATCAACCCACTGCTACTAAACGCATTATACTCATCACAATAACAAACAATTCACCCTATACCTGACAAAACTTACCGCATAGTATAGCGATTTTTTCGGGTATGCCAAAGAGTATTTTTGAGCTTGGATAAGTTTGAACTCTCTGCAACTTCACCACGATGGTAGCATTGAATTTTCCGCTTGACATCAGAAGCCCGCTTCACTGATCTGTTCCCAACGCACTGAGGATCACGTATTGTAGTGTGATACAGTCTGCTAAAGCACATAAAATATCCAACATGTAAAGGATCACAAATGAAAAGAATCCTCCTCATCTTGCTGGGGCTTTGCCTGGTGCAAATGTATGCCCTCAATCCTGTTTCTCCAGTTGTTACGCAGAGTTTTTCCATTCTTCAAAGTAATAACGCAGCCATTGACCTGCGGTTTGATCTACCTGAATATCAAATATCCGAGATCCATGAAGCCCGGGGGGATTTTCAACGCATCACTATTGGTAATGCCGGAAGTCTCCAGGAACTGGGTATGCCAGAGCTCCCGGTTCTTTCCACAACCCTTGCCATTCCCGCTACTGGTGGAGTGAATCTGGAAGTGCTATCGGCAAACGAGCGCGTGGTTAGCGGGATCAGAGCTTATCCCTTGCAGGATGCCTCTCTGCCTGAAAACAGTCGCGCCTTCAGCATCAACGATAGCTTCTATGATAGTGCATCCAGCTATCCTCAAAGAGATATCCTCCATAGCGAACCGATGATTATGCGGGATTTGCGAGTGATCACAATATCCTTGAGCCCCTTTGTATATGATGCCGGAAGGCAGGAACTACGAGTGCGCGAAAGCATGGAAATCCGCCTCAGCTTCAATGATCAGCCTTCTGTCAATGAACTATCAGCGGTGCCGCAGAGTTTGAGTGCAGCTTTTGCCAAAATCTATGAATCTTCGATATTGAACTTTGATGATTATCGTGATTTGGTGCTGGCCAACACTCCCCCTCGCTATT
>JALNYD010000371.1 GCA_023230025.1 Candidatus Cloacimonadota bacterium
TATCCCAAACCGGCGTAAGACATGGTGAAGGTTCCCACACCGATTGTCTGATTGTCGAAGTCCAAAAGATAACTAAGACCCTCAGGAGCGCTGCCAAGGCTTACTGTTACGTTCACCACGTTGTTTCCCCCGGGGCTGAAGCTTATGGGATCTAGTGTCATGGCGGGGTTTATCGTGTAACCCCATACTTCATCGTGGTATTGACCAATGTTCACTACAGTAGGCTCATTACCAATGATCTCAGTGCTGCCTGTGCCATTTCCGGCAGATAGGGTCTGGCTGTTGAGAGTGGTGGAGTAAGCGCTGTGTAATAATGGATTGGCATGAAGAGCACGCATCCGGATGTAGTAACTCGTGTTGGCATCCATACCATTTATGGTATATGAGCTGAGGCTGGGGGATATCTCAAGATCATGGTATCCGTCCACAAATGATCCGAACTCAGAATCTGTGGAAAGATCCACAGAGTATTCCAGAGCACCATCAATTGCGTCCCAAGTGAATTGCAAACTGGAGGTGGTGACGTTACCCTCCGTAAGTTCCGGAGCATCAAGAGGATATGGGGTCTTTGTAACGGTAACAGTATAGGTGCTGGAAGAGCCGTTAACGGCACTAAGAACATACTGTACGGGATCGGTGAAATTATTTGGAGTGCTACCACTGGTTTGGGGGGTTCCGTTCACGTTCACAGTGATCCCAGCAGTTGCCGAGAAGGTGGCAATCAAAGCACTGAGGTCGGTGATTGCAGGCACTTCCAGAGAAATTGTCTTGGTATCCTGATCGATGGTGCCGATAGAACCCAAAGCTTGGAACGAGTACGCAGATATCGCCATTGGCGTTGCGACTACTTCGATGCTGGAGGGGTCTTCACTCACGTCTGAATTATTGTAATTTGCAACTATGTTGTACGAGTAAGTTACTCCGTTGGTCAGATCTGTATCTATGTATGTGTAAGAACTCTGGGATGCAGAATAGGCGATCTGGTCCAAAAAGCTGCCATTGCGGTGTATGACGAAGCTCAACAGCGCGGTGGGATCCTTCAAACCAGATGGTGTGTTCCAACCAATACTAACGTAGTTGTTCCCTACAGAACTGCGCGCAAAACTGTTTACCGGATTATTGGCAAAGTCGATTTGGAAGCCTGTAGGTGTCTCCAAATCGATGTTCTGTGCAACTATCTGGTTGGCTGGGACTGTTACTAGTAGGGTATAGTCGTTTAAAATGGAGGATGCGTGTTCGTGATTCAAGGCTGCCCCAGAAAGATATACACGGATCTCCTGGCCGCTGATGCGGACGATGCTACCCACAGAGAGCCCTGCTGGTAGATTTGCAATATTAACAGTTGTGACACTGGGGACAAAATCTCCATTAGTGAGTTTGATTCGGATAAAACCGGCAACTGAGCCGTCGTTAGCTCCAGCTTCATATAAAATTGGGGAACTGGGATCAAGCGCAATCGAGGAAGCCTCAAAGACTTGGTCGGAAGCTGCGCTTTGCACTGTAGTCCCCTGCAAAACACCTTGTTGGGCAATTGGAGTTACTTGAAACTTAATGAAACGTCCAAGATCATGCGAACCAAGAGTATAGGTGCTTCCCGTAGCTCCGGATATGCTTACGTAAGCTCCGTTTGGATCAGCGGTGGTAGAGCGTAACCAAACCATCTGTGACGCTCCCTCGGGATCATCATCCGCATCACTGTATACGTAAGATCCAACGAGAGTCTGGCCAATCTTGGTGAATGAGGGATTCTCGATTTGTACTGTGGCTGTTGGTGCAGTGTTCATATCCACCTCGATATACCCGTAAGTTCCGGACACACCGGCAGATAACACAGCACTGCTCCCAACTTCATTAAAATCGCCATCATCTCCGTACAAAGCGGAGCGAATGCGGAAACTAAGACGGTTGGATGGCGGCGTTGGTAACACAAAAGTCAAAGACTTCTGGTTGGTCTCGTCGTTGATGATACTGGGGTCTTCAAATTGATTGGCATCGATATCCACATAACTGGTCGTTCCAGTGCCATTGGCAGCAGAATACCACTGCACCCGAATTCTATCATAAGTTCCAGGTGCGAGATGCGATCCTTGAACTGCTCCGAACCATTCGTCAAAGCCCGATGGTGTAAAAGTGTAGGTAACCGTAATGGTGTCTCCGGGCTTTGCTTTTTGCGGATCAGGGTTTGATGTGATCAATCCTGCCTGGACATTGGTGATTGACGCAGCAAACACCATCGCCGCAAAGAGCCCAAATAACACAAGCATAATTAACTTCTTGCGCATTATAAATTCCTCCCATGAATAAAACCTAAAGAACTATGAGTCTTCCAACAGACTCGCGATAATCACTCTATTATATGATGCAAAGATAGTTTAAAACGCTTATAAGTCAAGTAAAAAAAAAGAACTTAGCCTCAATCTGAGGGGTGTTGATGAATTTCCATTTGCTTGTGGAATAGCTTCCGTGGGCTAATCTCGTACTGTTTTACTAATTGAGGGTTTAAGGGAGATTCAGTATCTTACTGCGATGGCTGCCATTATCGCCAAAAACCGAATCAAACTTTCCAGCAAATGTTATGAGTAACGAAGATGTTAATGAAAACAAGTACAAAAATGAGAGGAAAAGATTCCACAGCCGAGACAAGAATCTTTCGGCATACATGCAAGAAAAAAGCCCCACATCAGTGAGGCTTCCATTACTGAATATCTGCTTATTTTAAGTTTGTATCATATGACCATAGGAGTA
>JALNYD010000372.1 GCA_023230025.1 Candidatus Cloacimonadota bacterium
AAGCAAATAATATCGTGTTTAGTTTGAAATGACATAATCCATGCCCACCACCCAATATTGTATGGGGGATGCTTTGCGTAAACAAGGCATCCCCCAATTCGTTGCTTTTATTTGCTGAGGATCATCTTCAGGGTACGGTGATACTTACCGGTTTTAAGATGTGAGAAATATAGTCCGGAGGATAGTATTCGCCCTGCATCATCCTTGCCATCAAAGGCGATTGTGTGGTTACCGGCCTTCATATCTGCGCTTAGCAAGGTTCTCACTTTCTGCCCGCGACTATTATAGATTTTCAAGCTCACGAAGTTATCTTCCTTGAGCCAGAATTGGATATTGGTATCAGGATTGAAGGGGTTGGGGTAGTTGCCCACCAGCCGGGTGTATTCCGGTATTTTCTCCACGAAGATGGCGTTGGAGAGGACAGGAATGCCGCCACTTGTGTTGTTCCATTTTGCCGTTACCGCCCAAACGAAGTTACCATGCTCAATTCCGCCATGTTCGCTATCCACATAGATGAGTTCAGTCCAGTTGCCATCCAGGAGTATCCACTCTGACGCGGGGGTGTCGGGGCCGTCGGGTAGTAGATGGATCTGATAGTAATCTGGTGCAAAGAGGCAGAGAGGAGCTTCCCACTGAATGCGAAAGGATTCTTCCAGTTGGGTTGCCGTTACTGCCTGAGCGGGATAAACCTGATCGATGGTAACATTCAGAACTTGCGGCTCCGAATGGTTGGGGCCTTCATAAACGCTTTGCAGGCTGTAATTGTAGTTGCCGACCTGCAGGCCTTCATCCAGGTAGCTGACCGCATCCCAGTCCAGATTGATGATCCGGTCGCCGCAAGTAAGCTTGTAACCGGTCATATAGTAAATATCGGAGGGGGGATCCCAGGATAGCTGGACATTATGTCCTTCCACAGAAGACTGGAAATTGCCTGGAGCATAGGGCACCAGGATGATGAAATCATAGCTGTGTACCCGGAAACTGCCGCCTTCATAAACGCTGCGGAGGTGACAGAAATAGTGCCCGTTGCCAATATCTGCGTCAATATATGAATTGCCATCTTCGGGCAGGACTGTGCCTACCAAATCTGTCCCCCGCCAGACCTCAACATGGCTGAATCCATAAGTATCTATCGGCAGATCCCAGGTGATGGTAACAGAATCGCCATTCACTACATGCCCTACGTTTTGCAGTTCCTGAGCTACAATCACGTTCACGGTTGCGGATTCGGAGGGTTCTGAAGAGGAGCTCTGGTATCGGGCAATCACGTAGTAAGTGTGCAGCCCATTGGGGACATAGTGGACATAAACATTAGATTGCCCTTCATAGATCAAAGCGTCGTTTCGATACAGTTCATAATGCATAAAGCCATAATCCATGGACAGGGCACTCCATACGATTTGAACATTGTTATCCGAAATGATTGTGGCGCTAACGTTTTGCGGAGTTTGCGGAACCTCTACATACACGGTTTCCAAACAAACCATAGGCGATTCCAGCGTATCATATACAGCAGTAACGAGATATATATATACGTTATTTGGCAAATCTGCATCCAGATACTGCGTGTCGGTAGTCTGAGTAATCAGTTCCGAATCCCTGTATATATTATAGTAACTCAAGAAAACCGAATCTGAGGGTGCTAACCAGGTAAGAGTGACGTCGTTACCGGAAACAGTGCCGGTGAGCATGCGTGGGTAATCGGCTACCATTCTCCTCACTTCATAGGAGGGACTGGGCTCGGAAGTTCCCCATTCATATTGTGCAACCACATAATAGCTGTAGTCTCCATTGTACATGAGAAAATCAAATGTCTCTTCAATCCAGGTAGTTCCGATCAACTGATCATTCCGGTAAACCAGGTAATTCATAAAGCCAGTTTCATCAAGAGGCGGATCCCAACTGAGATTAACCATAGGTTCAACATAATCACAACTGAAGTTTTGGACGGGATAGGCGATCTGGATGTGGATCAGAACTTCGTTTGTGGGGGGGGAGTAAAGATCTCCGTATCGTGCCTTCACGTAGATGTTGTTGTCGCCATTGGGTAAATCTTCAGCCAGATATGAAGGGTTATTGGAAACTCCCCACAACTCATTGTCCAGGTAGATGCAGTATTCGGAAAAACCTCCCAGATCAGTGGGTGGATCCCATTCCAGATATGCGCTGTTGCTATTCAGCGTATAGTCCAGATTTGATGGCGCATAGGGATAGAGGATATCAGCAGAAAGCTCTGGGGTGGATTGAGACTGAAGATCGCCATACAAAGCTACCAGCCTGTATGTATGCGTTCCATTGGGCACAACATACTGAGTATATTGATCAATTAGAGGATTGCTGATATTGGCAATCTCAACATCATTACGATAAAGCAAATAGCCTGTTTCGGATTGATTGGGCGGATCCCAGCTCAGACGCACTGTGCGTATATTCTCCACATAGATGCTGAAATTCTGGGGAGTGTGGGGATACAGCAGATCAACCGTTACAGTATCGGTGGGAGCAGATACTCCACTATCATAGGCTACCAGAATGTTGTAGCTATAAGTGCCGTTGTCCACATCGACATCGGTGAAAGAGGTGTCAACGCTGCTTTGGTAAGGAGCTCCATTGCGATAGATCAGATACCATTGCAAGGCTCTTAATCCCCCCTGAGTTACCGGAGCGTTCCAGGAAAGCTGGATATCATCATCCAAAACCGAGGCCGTCAAGTTCGTGGCAGGGTATAGTAGTTCCAG
>JALNYD010000054.1 GCA_023230025.1 Candidatus Cloacimonadota bacterium
CAAAGCTTATCTTTTACAAAACAATGAACTTACGCACGTATTTAACGTCGATCCCTCTATCGCAAGATGGCCGCATTCCACTTTGGGACATGAAGATGGGGTATTTATCTGTGGCACCTACTCGGCTGGTGATGCCTCGATAGTTAGCCTCTCCGGGAGCGGAGAATTGAACTGGTCATGGCAACAGGAGGGGGAAAACCTTAGCAATATCCATATTGAAGGGATCGGCATGGCATCAACGGCACTACTCGCAATGGACAGCGAAGGCTGTGTGTACTGGGCTTGGGGCAATGGAGAAACCCAGTTAATCACGAAGCTCCTTCCTAATGGCCAGTTGCCAGTGGAGGATGAAGTTCAAAGCCCGATGGTAAACGAAATTTCGGCTTATCCAAACCCCATGAAAGATGAAATAAGGATCAAGATCAAACAGGAGAACTCAATGCCTATCCAAGGTTACAACATAGAAATCTTCAATATCAAAGGTCAGTTAATCCGCTCTCTGGAACTGACCAAAGGTGAAACTGTCTGGGACGGCAAAGACAGCGGAGGGAAGCCAAGCCCCAAAGGTATCTATCTCCTTCGCTCTAATGCCGAGACCAGGCAGCTCAAAAAAATTGTAAAGACCAGATAGGAGAAAAGCATGAAACGCTTGATTACGACTATGATTTTTGTCGTTTTATGAGTTCTGTTCTGGGGACCTATGTTATCCCCAGAACCATCACGGTAGATGCGTCGACTTTGAATGCTCTACGCAGTTCATTATAACCAGCAAGTCCTGCCTATGATCCCTACATCGCTGACCTCTCGGATTCTGATGTTCTAGCTCGCCTTTGCAGGTAACACTTTAAGGATAAGGCAACGAAAACAAGGCTTGACAGCAATCCCCTATCCAATTAGTATGTTATCAGAACATAGTCCAGGAGTTGGAAATGGCAGTTAATACCAAAACTGAGTATGCGTTGCGCATACTGATTGAATTGGCTGACAAGGGAAAAATGTCGGCACAACGTATATGTGACAGCCAGAGACTGCCCAAGAAATACATTGAGCATTTGCTCTCAATGCTGAAGGCTGCGAAAATTGTGCATAGTCGGGCTGGCAGCCTGGGTGGATATTTTTTGAGCCGCAAAGCAGAGAACATCAGTCTGGCAGATATTCTTGCCGCAGTGGAGGATGGTACGTTTGATACAGCTTGCGAGTCCGAAAGCTCCCGGCACTGCATAGGAGAAGGCTGCAGGTTAACTATGTTTTTCCTGGAATTAAATGAAAGGCTGCATCAAGTCTTCCAATCATACAGTCTGGCTGACATTGTGAAAATATACAACAAAGGATAAACAAATGAAACCCGGTAAGATCTATTTAGACAATTGCGTAACCAGTGCCATGGCGCCGGAAGTGCTGGATGCCATGCTACCCTATTTTTCGGAAAAGTTTTGGTATCCTGGCTCCTTCGTGAGCACCGGAGAAAGCGCCAATGAAGCCCTGGCTGGCTTTCAACAAGTTGTGGCAGATTCGATCAAAGCGGATGCTGCAGAGATCCATTTTACGTCTGGAGGGACCCTGGCGAACAACATCGCCATCAAAGGTTTGGCTGGTGCTCTCAAAGGTGGGCATGTGATCTGCAGCGTTGTGGACTATCCGGATTTACTTACCAATGCCGCCTATCTGGAAAAACAGGGCTTTGAAGTGAGCTATCTTTCAGCCGATTCGCAGGCCATGATTGATCTTACCGAGCTCAAGGCTGCCATACGTCCCGATACAGTACTATTTATGACCACAATCGTCAATCACGTGGTCGGCACAATCCAGCCGGTCAGGGAAATCTCTGATATCCTTGCTGCTGCCGGACATAAGATATGGTTTCATGCCGATGCGGGGCAGGCTTATGGCAAGATTCCGTTGAATATGCAGGAGCTTGGGATCGATACGATGTCTATTTCTGCACACAAGATTCATGGTCCTCAGGGTATTGGAGCGCTATATGTGCGCAAGGGAACCAAACTGGGGCAGGTGATTCATGGAGTTAAACGCGTAGATGGATTGCAGACAGGTGGTTTATCTCTAGCTCTGATTGCAGGTTTTGCCAAAGCCGTGGAGCTTAATTTCAGCGATTTTGAAGGAAACGTTGCTCGTCTGCGCCAGCTTTCGGATTACCTGTATCAAAAACTGCAGGAGAAGATTCCCTATATCGAGCTCAATGGTGCTCCCGGTGAGGGCAGGGCTCCACACAACATAAATGTTTCTATCGATTACATCGAAGGCGAAGCCATTACCATGATGCTGGATATGCATGGCATCACGGTTGCTACGGGATCAGCCTGTGCCTCGCAGGGGCTGAAGGCTAACTATGTGCTGATGGCGATTGGTAAAACTCACGTGCAATCGCATGGCTCGATGAAGTTTACCCTATCACGCTATACCACGAAAGAGGATTTGGATTTTACCGTGGATACTCTTGCCCAAATCACGGAGGAGTTGCGTTCCCGCTCTCCTCTGTACAATGCGCTTAGAAATCAGGAGAGATAAATGCAATACTCACAGAAAGTTCTGGATCACTTTATGCACCCCCACAATGTTGGCAAAATGGATAATCCGGATGCCACGGCCACCGAAGGCAGCCCTTCCTGTGGGGATCAGGTAACAGTGTATCTAAAAGTTAATCATGATAGCAAGGTAATCGAGGACGTCAGCTTCCTTTCCTATGGTTGTGCCTCCAATATTGCTACTGCTTCAATCATTACCGATCTTGCCAAAGGCAAAAGCCTGGACGAAGCCAAAGCCATTACCTGGCGGGATGCCATGGAAGCCCTGGATGGCCTCCCCCCCGTGAAAGTACATTGCTCTGTGTTGGCTGCAGATACTCTGCAGACGGCGATATCCAACTATGAAATTGCCCACGGCTTGAAGGAAGTGCCCAATTTCAGCAAAGACACTATCCTGGAAGAACTGAAGAAAATCATTTATCCTCAGGTTGGCGAAGATATCGTGAGCCTGAAAATGGTAAAATACGTTGGCTTTACCGATGGTGAAGTATTAATTGATCTGAATATGATGAGCTTTGATAGCTGGCGTCAAAACGTTGCTGAAGAGATTCATGAGCATCTGGAAAAGTATCCTGAGGTAAAGAAGATCCAGATCAATTTCCCCTGATTCTGCCATAGTCCAGATTTCAGGTGCGGAATGCTGGTTTAGCTGAAGCTCACAATTTATATCGTGTTTTTTTGATATGACATCATCCATGCCCAGCAAGATTATGTCATTTCAAAGTGGAAACTGGATAAAAGGGTAGCCCAAGAGCTGCCCTTTGTTCGTTGCCAGAGAAAGCGGATGGCAGGAGCTTCCCATAGGGCTGGAACTTCGGACTTAACACTTTTTTCTTGCCACAATTGGTAAGATTCCAAATGCTGGCATCATCAGGATACTTATAAGCAAGGAGGCTCAGATGATCCAGTATTACAAAGTTGTAGAACAGCGCTTTGTCCCTGCCATTACTGCAGAAGAAGCTTTTTGGCTGCACCTGGAAAGTCCGGACGCAGAGGATGTGTCGTCCCTGATCCAAAAATATGAGCTCCCTGAAGATTTTATCACCGATCTCCAGGATGCGGATGAGAACTCGCGTCTGGAATATGATGAAGAGGCAATGCTGATCATCCTGAGGGTGCCTCTGTATTACCGCCACCGTTCGGCAAGCGTCAGCTTTGCCACAGCCCCGCTGGGGATTATTGTGATTCCCGACAAGCTGATCACAGTGTCCTTTTATGAAAACGAAGTACTCACTCAGTATCTGGAAGGCAAGCACCGCCCGTTTAATATCACTCAGCAGAGCTTTCTGCTTTCCATCAACCTCCGGGCTGCCATGTATTTCCTCAAGTTCCTCAAGGAGATCAACCGCCGTACCACCAATATCGAAAATGAACTGCACCAATCAATGCGGAATAAAGAATTGATCCGGCTGCTCAGGATGGAGAAATCCCTGGTCTTTTTCAATACAGCCCTCAAATCCAACGAGATCATCCTGGAACGCCTGCAACGCTCACGCTGGCTGCAAAATGATCCCGATGCCGAGGATATGATTGAAGATGTGATCATCGAAAACAAACAAGCCATCGAGATGGCCAATATCTACAGCAGTATTTTGAGCGGAATGATGGATGCTTTTGCCTCGATTATCTCCAACAATCTGAACGTGGTGATGAAGTTCCTGACCTCAATCACCATCATTCTGGCTCTACCAACCCTGATTGCCAGCATCTATGGCATGAACGTTGATCTGCCAATGCAAAACAATCCCTTTGCCTTCGCTTTGGTGATGGGTTTTGCTCTGCTGTTATCCATTCTTCTGGTTATCATCTTCATCCGCAAGAAGTATTTTTAGGAGTTTAGCATGTATTTACTCAATGTTACCGATAGCTTTTCCGCAGCACACAGACTCTGCGGTTATCAGGGAGCCTGCTCAAACCTGCACGGACACAATTGGAAGGTTCGCGTAGGCATCACCTGTGAACAACTGGATGAGATTGGCATGGCTCTGGATTATGGCATCATCAAAGGCATCCTGGGCAAGATTTTGGATACCTTTGATCATGAGTATCTCAATGATCTGCCTCTATTGGATGGACAAAACCCCACTTCCGAGAACCTGGCGCGCATCATCTACCTTGAGATGGCAAAAGGCCTGGAACCCTATCCGGCCCAGATCAGGGAGGTGGAAATCTACGAATCCGAGCGCAGCAGCGTGGTATATACCAATGCTTAGGATAGTGGAATCCTTCTATGTAAAGAGTGCCGTGGAACCATCAGACTATCCGGCCTCTGCCTATCCGGAGTTTGCCTTTGCCGGACGCAGTAACGTGGGCAAATCCTCCCTCATCAATCTGCTCACCAATCACCACGGCCTGGCCAAGACCTCCGGGACTCCGGGAAAGACGCGCCTGCTCAATTTCTTTCTGACGCGTTATAAGCTCAATGATCAGGCAGAAACCAGCTTTATGCAATTTACCGATCTGCCTGGTTATGGCTTTGCCGAAGTGAGCCAAAAAGAGCAAGAGCGATGGCGGATAATGGTAAATAAGTATTTTGAGCAGCGTAGTCAGCTAAAAGCCATCTTTGTGCTGGTGGATATACGGCATGATGCGGACAAGAAGGATATTCAAATGCTGGATATGTTGCGTCTGCGCGAGATTGCTCATTGCGTTATCGCCACCAAGGCAGATAAAATCCCCAAAACCAAACAGAAGAAGGTGCTGGAGGCTTTGGCCAAAGGTCTGGGCTTGACCACAGAGCCATTAATCGCGGTTTCTGCACTCAAAAACACTGGATTTGAAGGTATCGCAGGATACTTGGAAAGCAAATTGCAGGATACCAATGCAGGAACACTATGATGTCATTGTAATCGGCGCCGGGCATGCTGGCATCGAAGCCGCTTTGGCAGCAGCCAGACGCGGTTTCCAGACCGCTCTCTTTACCATCAAACTGGAGGCCATCGGCAGAATGAGCTGCAATCCCTCCATCGGTGGCCCCGCCAAAGGGCATCTTACCCGTGAGATTGATGCTCTGGGGGGAGAAATGGCACGTGTGGCAGATCTTAGCGGCATTCACTTTCGCATGCTCAACCGCAAAAAAGGACCTGCTGTGTGGGCTCCCCGAGCTCAAAATGACCGGGCACAATATTCCATGCTTATGCGAGAGGCAATCGAATCCACTGCAAATCTTGAATTGATCGAGGCCAATATCGCTGCACTACTCGTTGATAAAGGAAGCATTTCTGGTTGCGTCAGTCAAATCGGCAGGCAATACTTTGCTCCCAAACTGATTATCGCCAGCGGAACTTTTCTGAAAGGTAAAATACACATAGGTTCCACTTCCTTCAGCGGAGGACGCAGTGGTGAACCATCATCAGATGGGCTTTCAGAAAGCCTGAGCACACTTGGGATGAAGGTTTTGCGCTTCAAGACCGGCACTCCACCCAGAGTAGATCTTGATAGTTTGGACTACAGTGCTCTGGAAGCCCAGGATGGCGATGATGATCCCCGCGGATTCTCTTTCTATCGCAATATACAAGTGAAGAACCTGGCCAGATGTTATCTCAGTAGAACCACCTCTGAAACCCATGCCATTATCAAGCAGCATATCAAGGAATCCGCACTCTATTCGGGTATTATTCAGGGTATTGGACCGCGCTATTGCCCCTCCATTGAGGATAAGATCGTCAAGTTTCCGGATCGTGACAGTCACCAAATCTTCATCGAACCTGAAGGACTGCATACTCATGAAGGCTACGTAAATGGAGTGTCCACCAGTTTGCCTGCCCATGTACAGGAACAGATCGTGCATAGTATTCCGGGGCTGGAGCAAGCCCGAATCATGCGTTATGCCTACGCCATTGAATATGACTATGTGGATCCCTCCGAGCTCAAGCCCACTCTGGAATGCAAGAAGATCTCCGGCTTGTACCTGGCGGGTCAGATCAACGGCACTTCGGGCTATGAGGAAGCTGCGGCGCAGGGGCTTTTGGCAGGAATCAATGCCACTCTGGCGCTGGAAGGCAAGGAACCCATAATCCTTTCCCGCTCTGAAGCCTATATCGGAGTTCTGATCGACGATCTGGTAACCAAAGGCACCAATGAGCCATACCGGATGTTTACCTCGCGGGCTGAATATCGCTTGCTGCTGAGGCAGGATAATGCCGATGAACGCCTGATGCCATTGGGATATGAGCTTGGTCTGGTATCAAATACCCGCTGGCAGGCCTTCCAGAAGATGCAGGAGATCAAAGCCAGAGAAATCAACTATCTGGAGACTACCAACAGCAAACAGCATCCTGATCTGAAGGAACCAACCAAGCTGGCACTTCTGCTCAAAAGACCTGATCTGAACCTGCAGGAACTCCGTAAATATGGCTACGAAATCCCAACTGATTTTGGGCCGGAGATTCAGGAACGTGTGGAGCTGGAAATCAAATATTCTGGCTACCTGATCCGTATGCATGAGGAGTTGGAACGCCACCGCAATGCAGAAGACTATGGCATCCCGGAAGATGTAGATTATCACAGTATCAATGCTTTGGCCTATGAAGCACGGGAGAAACTAAGCCGCATCCGCCCCCGCAGCATCGCTCAGGCCATGCGCATCCCGGGAGTGAACTACACAGATACTTCAGCGCTCTTGATCTGGCTGAAAAAGCATCATCGAGAGCTGAAGTGAAAAAACATAAGCAAGAGTAAAGGAGAAAGCATCATGAAACATTATGCCGTAATCCCCGCCCGCTATGCTTCTACCCGTTTTCCCGGCAAGCCTTTAGCCCTGCTTAACGGCAAGCCGATGCTGCAGCACGTGTATGAAAACGTGAGTGCAACAAAACTCTTTGACGAAGTCTTCATCGCTACTGATGACCTGCGCATTGCCGCTGCAGGTGAAAGCTTTGGAGCCACAGTAGTAATGACCGATAGCTCTCTGCCCAGCGGTACTGATAGAGTAGCAGCACTCACGGAGATGATGGAGCCGGATTGCGTGATCATCAACGTCCAGGGAGACGAACCGCTGATCTCCAAAACGCCCCTGGCAGCATTACTGAAAGCCTTTGAAGACAATGATGTGCGGATCGCCAGCTTGATGACCCCGCTTGATACTCCCGAAGATCTGAACAATCCCAATATCGTAAAAGTAGTGACCGATACCCGCTCCAATGCCCTGTATTTCTCACGCTCAACCATCCCCTTTGATCGAGATGGCAAGGGCAAGGTAAACTATTTCAGGCACATCGGCGTTTATGCTTTTCGCTATGAAGCCCTGCATGAGTTTGTGGCTTTGAGCCCCGGAATCCTGGAGAACACCGAGAAACTGGAGCAGTTGCGTGCTTTGGAGCATGGCTTGCCCATTCGCATGGTTATCACAGATTATCAAGGCATCGGTATCGACAGCCCGAATGATCTGCGCAGGGTAGAACAATTTCTGAAGGATATATGATATGACAAGACAGTTAGTAATCAACACCAGATTCGTATTCATGGCCCTGTTTATCCTTTCTTACGTAGTCCTGAATGCTGCCCCCCTGAGGATTCTACACACCAATGACAGCCATGCTGCGTATGAACCTGGACGCAACGGCTTGGGCGGATATCTGGCACTGGAATACCATTTGAATCAGGCTCGGGGAGAAGCTGAAGCATCTCTGTATCTTGATGCCGGAGACATGCAGACTGGCTCGATCTTCTCTTCCATGGAATATAAAGGGATCAAAGGAGCTGCGATCCTGGAGGTCTTTGATATGTTGAATCTGGATGCTGCAACCCTGGGCAATCACGAGTTTGACGTCTCCTATAACCATGCCAAAGCTTTGGTTGATAAAGCCTCCTTCCCCTTCCTGAGCGCTAATATCTTCGAAAGGGATGGCAGCAGCTTTGGCCGTAGAGAATATGAAATCTTCGAGCGGGGAGAGCTTAGGATCGGTGTGATCGGACTCACCATCGAAAGCCTGCCCCTGCGTGTAAAAGCCGAAAACGTAGCTAATCTTGATATTTTGCCCTATAAGGATGCCCTGGAGCGCATACTAACTGAAGTTGACCAAAAGAGTGACCTGATTGTGTTGCTAAGTCATGATGGTTTTGATGCGGATAGCCTTTTGGCCACCCAACTCGACCACAGGGTGGATATGATCATTGGCGGCCACTCCCATATAGCCATATCTGAGCCATATCAGGTGAATGGCATCTATATCCTTTCCACCGGCAGTCATCTGCAGGCCCTGGGTATTGCGGATCTGGAAGTGGAGAATGATCAAATTGTCAGCTTTGCCAGCCAGCTTCTTCCCCTCATCGCCGCTCCAGTTGATTACTACAGCGAGCTGGGGGATTTTCTGAAGCTCAACATTGGAGATTTGGAAACCAGGCTTGCCAAGCTTGCCGGAACACTTCCCTATGATTTCGAGGTGGATAAGTTCCGGGTAACTCCGGGTTCACAGTGGATAGCCGATGCGCTGCTGGCGCAGTATCCTTCGGCAGAGATTTCCTTCATCAACAATGGCGGATTGCGCAAACACCTCCCCGCGGGTGAAGTTAGCTTGCGAGATCTCCATGAATACATCCCATTTGGCAACACAGTAGCTTTCTTTGAATGCAGCGGGGAGGACATCCTTCGCGCCTTGGCGATCAACCGCCAGAATGCCATTGATAAACCGTATGATATCATGAGTTCTTCAATTGAGGGTTGGGCAGAAGCTCCTCTGGAGATTTCACTGATAAGGGTGAATGGGCAGAATCTGGAGCTGAACCGCACTTATCGCGTGGTTTCCCACGATTACATCATCAGTCAATGGGATAAATACCTGGGCTTTGTGCCTAAGAATGCCTGGGATAGCGGTGATCTATTCCTGGATGCCATCATCAACCAGGTAGAGCTGCAACTGAGCGATTAATAGCCACCCACTACAGATTTCAGGATAATCGACAAAGCCATGGAGGAGTCTTCCATGGCTTTGTTCTGGTTTATTGCTGAGGAGGGATTACTTTCTGTTTTTGAACTTTCTTTCTCCGTCACAGTCATCACAATCATCACATTCGTGTTTCCGTTCCCCCATTCCAGGGGCACGGCGATTGCCACGAGCACTGCGGAATTGATGCGGATTATCGGCCGCACCCATACCCATCATCATGGGCATGTTCTTCTTCATGAGCTCTTTCTGTTCCTTTGTTAGTTCTTTCATATGGGCAGCCATAAGATCCACGCGGGCATTCTTGAGCTGCAGTTGCTTATTAACTATCTGTTGATTAAGTTCCTTGACGCGTTTGATGTTTTCGGATTGCATTGCTTCGGCAACATCCATGCGGAGATTCCTGATCTCGGCGGTTATGGTATTTTCCTGTTTCTGGAAGGTAGTTCTGGCTTCCTGGAACTTCTTCATCTGAGCATCAGTGAGCTTGAGCTCTTCCATGCAAGCAGCCATCGGGTGTGCGGAACGCATGTTTTCGGCTTTGGGCATGGCATGGTGTTTCATCTGCATTTGGGCTGGCAGTGCTACTGCAAGCAGGAGCAGGCTAAGGCTTATCAGTAATATCTTTCTCATGTTTGGATCTCCTGTCTTTAATGTGTCGTTTGAAGTTTGTCATAAACTCAATGCGCTTCCCAAAGTATTCATCTGCCTCGCTTGCTGTCATTTGCCGGCGGGATTCGAGAAGTTTCTCCCCCAATCTGCGCTCCAGCATACCCTGAGTTACGATGCTTGAATCCATCAGGGCTTTGACATACAGCTCGTCAAAGGGATCTTTGCGAAGCTCTTGCATCAAGAGTAACTTGTTTTGGTTAAATTGTTCGTGGATTTTGCTGATCTCCGGATCAGGTCTGTGTTTAGCAAAGCGATCTGGGAACTTGAGACCTTCCTTTCTGTCAGCTCTGTGAAAAGGATGTGGGGGGCGGTGAACCCTGAGCCAGAATAATCCACCCAGAACGGCAAGATTAAAGGCCAGAGAGATGAACAGCAGGATCAGGATGCTTCTTTTACTCATCGTAAGTCACCACCATTAATGAGTTTTCACCAAAAAGCGTAGTGCTGCTTTCATTCTCGGTCAGGTTCTGATAATCGCCATATCCCCGATAACCCACCAGGGTACCGGCAGTGATGCTCAGAACAAGGCAAAGTGAAGCTGCCGCCATGGATAGGCGAAACTTGCGCAACTCGGTTGAACGGTTTCTTTTGGGCAGGGCAGTCATTACCAAATGATGCAACTGGGGAGGGAAATCTGGATTACTCAATTGCTGCAGACCGGTCTGCAGAAGTTGGTATTCCTGATATAGACTGGTACAGAAGGGACAGCGCTGAAGATGCTTCTGCAGCTTGGCATCAAGGCTGGGTCTAAGCTCGTTATCAAGCTTTTGACTGATCAGGTGTTCGGCTGTGTGGCATCTCATCTGTCTTCTCCTTTAAGAATTGAAGCATAATCGCTTCTGATCATACTACCCCCTTGTCTTTTCTTTCCTGCATGATTTTTTTGCGGAGGATCCGTTTCGCTCTCACCAAAAGGGATTCCACCGCTTTGACGCTAATCCCGAGAGTTTCGGAAATCTCCTTATAGGACATCTTTTCAAAATATTGCAATTGGATCACCGCTGCCAGGCGAGGCGGCAAGCCGGATATGGCTGTGTGCAGATCGCTGTAATCCGGTTCCTCGGGTGGCGAGGGTTGAGGCAGATTTTTGAACTTCTCCGTATCCAATGTGATATAACGGCTTTTCTGTTTTAGAAAAGTCATGGCTTTGTTGTGGGCAATGCGATAGACATAGGATAAAGCTGTGGGCTCTTCGATGCGTTCGAAGTGTTCATAAACAGAGATAAAGACCGCCTGCACGAGGTCCATGGCGTCGTGTTCATTGGCTGTGAGGCCAATCAGATAACGGTATATCCGCTGTTCATGGCTGGACAGGAAACTCTCAAAAAGCTCTTTCTTCATCTATATGATACCGCTAAATATACTAAGCTGAAGCTGGATCCCTGCAAGCCTAAACTAATTATCACCCTTTTTCAGTGAGCCAAAAAAGATGCTTGACTTTGGAGCATGGTTTTCAAAGATGCAGCTATGCAGAAAAAGAATGATAGCGTTTGGTATCTGGCGCGCAAATATCTTGCCGCCAGGAGCCGGTTTGGAATCGGTTCCGCACACCTTTTTACGCTCCTGGGCATCAGTTTGGGCGTGATGGCGTTGATCACCGTCAGTTCTGTGATGAACGGCTT
The DNA here is from genome assembly GCA_023230025.1 of Candidatus Cloacimonadota bacterium. Classification (GTDB taxonomy): domain Bacteria; phylum Cloacimonadota; class Cloacimonadia; order Cloacimonadales; family Cloacimonadaceae; genus UBA5456. Next base: position 11,722 of record JALNYD010000054.1, read on the forward strand.
TCGCGAGGATATCGGTAAACGCATCATTGGCACTCTATCCGAAATGAGACTCAGCAGCAATGATGGATCTACTCTCAGCGGATATCCGCAGATATTGGACAGGATCGAAGCGCAGGGCTTTGAAGCAGCCCCTGTGGTTCGCACCGAGTTACTTCTGAGAAACGATAGGGCAGCGGTTCCGGCAATCTGCTTTGGCATTGATCCCACCAGGCAAAGGGACGTAAGCCCTGTATTGCATACTGCTCTTGGTGAAGAGGGGATCATCGCCGGCAGCATCGATGCACCAAGCTTCAATTCTTCAGGAATCGCCCTGGGTGCAGGTCTGGCTCAGGCCCTGGGAGTGTATCTTGATGATGAAATCCAATTGATCTCGCCGCATTTCAACATCCCAACCGCATTCGGTTTGTTGCCCCGGGTACAGAAATTGCAGGTTGTAGCCATCTTTGCCGCTGGAATGCCAGAATATGACCAGAGCTATAGCTACATCCCCCTTTCGGTTGCCCAAAGCTTTAACAGCTATGGCGATGAGATTGATTACATCGAAATCCGCAGTGGGAATCCTGAACACAGCAACCGGCACATCAAAACCCTGTCAAAGCTATTACCTGATTATCGCCTGGAGGATTGGAGTTCTTTTGATTCCAGCCTATATTCTGCAATCCGCTTTGAGAAGTATCTGATGTTTGTGATCCTGCTCTTTATGTTCATCATCGCCAGCTTCAACCTCACCGGCTCCTTGCTCAAGCTGATCAGCCAGAAGAAACGGGAACTGGGTCTTCTGAAAGCCCTGGGACTCGAGGATCGTGATTTGCGCAA
>JALNYD010000055.1 GCA_023230025.1 Candidatus Cloacimonadota bacterium
CTGCCAGTTGCTTCTGACTTAGCCAGATGGTCTCGTTCAAGAGTTTTGTTTCAATCTTTATGCTGCCATCCTGATTGGTGTAGATCAGGAATCTTGGTTCCGCCGCTATCAGTTCCTTCTTCACAATCCCTCCTGTTTTGATGCTTTCTTCAGTAAACTGGCGATATCCAGGTTGATGCTGGTGACAGCCCAGTCCGGTTCCTGGGTAAAGGGTTTGCGGATGTAGTAGGGGCCTTCATGGCTTTCCCCATCGATTATCACCAGCGCCAGGATGAACTTCTCAGCTTGATTGAGCCCATAGAGGATCTCATTTCTGGTAACGGTAATGGTGCTTTGGCCCTTGGCCCGGCCTTTTATCTCGATGTGCCTGGTTTCCGGCATTTTACCATCTATGGGAGCTGGGATACTGGTGAGATCCCAGCCACAATTGAGGGCGGAGACATCGATCACTTCACAGCCAGTTGATCTCTCGTAGTCCATCACAACCTGCATGGCCTTCTGTTCGATCTGCTTCCTGGCTTCTGCATCTGCGGTCCAGGTAGCTTCCCCTTTCAATTGAGCCAGTAAGCCTGCGGGTATAATCAAAGCCCCACCGATCACTACAGGAGTTTCCGATACCACATGGCGCATTTCATTTAGTTCTTTGGTGCGGGTTTTTAGACGGTTATCCAGTTCGTCGATGATGCGACTTACATTATCAATATTGATTCTGGTCTTTTTGCCCGCAGCCTGGTCATCCTGAAGCTTGATCTTGCGGTCGGACCAATAGTTGATCTGAGTCACCAGCCTCTGATGAACAGCTTCCAAGGTCTTGGATACCTGTCTCTCCCTCCGCTGCATCACTTCCGTAAAATGCTCCGGGGCAAGATGGGTGGTGGCATACGCCAGAGCCCGGCTTTCCAGCTCGGAAGAAACCCATTGGGCAGCCAGCAGATGCTTTACCAGGATGAAGTCACTTTCTGATATGGGCTCCAGATCGAGATGGGGAGCCCAGCCCGCATTGCTGATCGCTCCATGTTCATCGATTTGGACAAACTGCAAGCGGCGGGAGATACACCTGTCCCGATTGACCCCCTCTTTTACCGAGTGTTCTATGATCAGCATGGCTTGGGGATCGATGCTATCATCATGCGGGGCTCCAAGAATGGCTCCCTGCTTCAGCTTGTTGCGGTGATCCTCCAGCATGATATCTGTGATCGACATCATCAGCGGGTGTCCAGGATGGATGAAACTTGCCATGGGTGCTTCCCGGTTGGGCAATCTCACAAAGGACTTATCAAAACATATGCGTTCGTATTTCTGGGTAACTGGATTGATGTTTCTGCGGTTACGGCCTGAAATCTGGCGGTCCCGTTCCCGAATCTGGGCTGGAACATAGGATATTTCCCAGCGCTCGCCTTCACTACGAACCTGGCGGATATTTCCTTTCAATTGGCTGAATGCTTGCAGGAAAAATGACTTGATGAAATAGGGCTGAAGTTTCCTGGCTTCAGCCTTTTCCATCTCGGCTTTAACGGTATAGAGACGGTGTTCATCGATCACTTCCTCACACAGAGCGTTGCGACTGATAATCTCGCGGATGTGTTCGGTATTGAGAACGCCTTCCACCACTTGATACAGCCTGGCCCTGACCTCGGGGTCATCCCCATAACGAATTGCTTCGATCAGCAGGTCTTTGAGGCTGGTCTCTTCAAACACGTCTCCCAGAATATCAAAAACCCTGCCACCCAAGGCTTTTCTTTGGGCTTCCAGCTTGGTGAAGAGGGTTTGAAACACGTCACCTTCCCGGGTCTCATCTGCCACCATATTCCAAAGGTGGCAAACCTCAGTTTGGCCGATACGGTGAATACGACCAAAGCGTTGTTCTATCCGGTTGGGATTCCAGGGCAGGTCATAATTGACCATCAGGTTGGCATTCTGAAGGTTTACGCCTTCACCCGCGGCATCCGTGGCGAGGAGTATCCTTACTCGGGGATGGTTTCTAAATTGCTCCTGGGCTTTACGCCTTTCCTCTCTTTTAATGCCGCCATGAATGGTGATGATCGCCTCCTGGCTGCCCAGCAAACCGCTAAGCCGCTCAAACAGGTAATTCAAAGTGTCACGATGCTCAGTAAAGATGATCAACTTGCGGCAACTGCCATTGGCATCGCGAAAGTGCGGGTTATTCTCAAAGAGATTGGAAAGCTCTTCCCATTTACGATCAAGGCCTGAGTCACGTAATGCTTTGGCCTGTTCATTGAGACGCTTGAGGGTATTGGTCTCTGATTCCAGTTCCTGGATGGTCTGAGCTGTGGTGGCGCTGTCCACCAGCTCTTCTTCATTTTCTTCACGCTCTTCAGTATCCCAGTCCTCGTCATCAAAATCATCTGGGAGCTCAATGCTTTTATCTTTTTGCTGTCTGATCAGTTCGCCTCTCTGAATGAGTTTCTCTTCCTCCAGCCTGCGATTGAGCTTGTCCAATCTTCTTTTCAGGGATTGGTATATAGCCTCGGGGCTTGAGGCCAGACGCCTCTGCAGGATGGTGAGGGCAAAGCCGACAGTGTTTTTTTGTTTCCCGGTCAGACGATCAGCTTTGTTCATTTCTTCCCGCACATACTCTGTGACAGCAAGATATAGCTCTGCCTCAGGATCAGACAGCTTATAGGTCACAGAATAAGCCTTCCTCTCTGGGAAGAGGCGGGTACCATCGAATTTGAGGAGATCTTCCTTCACCATACGGCGCAGGAGATCCGAGATATCAATCGTATGAGCGCTGTCTCTGGTTTTCCCATAGAAACGATCAGAATCGAGCAAGGCAAGAAAGGTTTGGAAGTCCTCATCCTTGCCCTTGTGGGGAGTAGCTGTCATCAGCAATAGGTGCCGGGTGGTGGCACCTACTTCTTCAGCCAGCCTGTAGCGTTTGGTTTTCTTGAGCTCATTGCCGAACCATGAGGCTGAGCATTTGTGAGCTTCGTCTATAACCACCAGGTCCCAGTAGCTTTGCTTGATTTTCTCGATCAGATCTTCGTCACGCGAGACCATGTCGATCCTGGCTATCATGTAGTCATAGTCCACAAAGGGATTGCCTCCGTGCGATTGCTCCTGCATGGCTCGGGAAAAGATCAAAAAGTCCAGACCGAACTTCTCGTACATTTCATCCTGCCACTGCTCTACCAAGGAACCCGGAGCAATAACCAGTATCCGCCTGGCATCAGCCCGCATGATGAGCTCCCTCATATACAGACCTGCCATGATAGTTTTCCCTGCTCCCGGATCATCTGCAAGGATATAGCGCAGGGGTTGCCTGGGAAGCAGTGATTCGTAAACTGCTGTGATCTGATGCGGGAGGGGCTCTACATTGGAGGTGTGAACAGCCATCATGGGATCAAACAGATATGCCAGGTTGATCCGGTTGGCTTCTACTGCGAGCTTGAACTCAGCGCCAGGAGCATCGAATGTCCAGGGCCTACCAGCAACTGCAATGGAAAGGTTTTCCTCATCAGAACGATATATCAAGCGCTCCCGAAGAGAACCATCGCTTTTCTTGTAATAAACGGTGTATGCATCTCCACCAATAGGTTCACTGGTGACAATGCGCACTACTTCCCCCGGTTCAATACCCTGAATCAGGGCTCCTGCCTTAATGTCTTCTAATTTCATCATCCTGATTCCCTAAAATAGAACTAGATGATCCGCCTAACACTCCCAAGGTCTGATCAGTTGCCTTTTCCAAGCGTTTAGTCGCATCATTAATTTCGGTTATTCCACGCCAAAAGTCAATCAATCATACTAGCTTCTTCTGTCAATGAGAAACTGATTGGCATTCCCCCATTTTTAATCCAGCCTTATCTTCAATTGCCAAATATCTCGTCTTTCTTCGATGCTATGCCTTCGTTTGTACTGGACGATCCTGCTTATGCAGGTGTTCAAAACATCGCTGATCCTATAGTAAGATAAAGTCTTTGGGCTTTGCCCAGTACTTTTTGATGTACTGTAGCAGCTTAGGGAAGCCAAGCGCCAGGATGTGGATGTAATCTTTGCATTTGTATACGAAGTACAGGGCCAAGGCCATGAAAGTGAGCCGTTATAAATGAATTGAATCATTTCTGCCACCTACGGATTTTGATATGTATTTAGTGTCGTAGCAGATTGCTACCATACACAACCCACCGTTCCATACAGATTGCCGTAGTCATCATGTGGATAAGTCGTGGATTAAGGAATTACAATTTCAATTGTTGGGACATCTACTATACCTATATGTGTATATGTCACATAGTTATCCACACAAAAGCTCACTTTTTTGGGGGAATGCCTTAGAAATGCACTTGTCATGCATCCTTGTTGAAGCTTGTGACACCATCCAATCAAAGCATGAATGGCTGGTTTCTTTTATATCTTGATATGCTTACCAAGCGGATCTGCCTGGCTTTTGCAGCGCTAACGAAATATTTCCCTTGCCAAGAATCTAAACTAAAGAAATCCTGACCGTAATAAATATGACATGGAGGTAATCATGTTATCGATGTACCTTGTTATTGTTATTGCCATTCTGGTGATCGCCATCATCTCCAAAGGACTGATCGTGGTGCGACAAGCCGAAGTGGTTATCATTGAAAGACTAGGCAAGTATTTCAAGACTCTGGACAGTGGCATCCATATCATAGTACCCATTTTTGATAAGATGCGTCCCATCCATTGGCGTTACAACAAAACCGATTATCGGGGACAGGTGATTGTAGCTCAGAGAGTAGAAAACCGCATTGACCTGCGTGAAAGTGTTTATGACTTCCCCCGTCAAAACGTGATTACTGCAGATAACGTCTCAATGAACATCAATGCTCTGCTCTATTTTCAGATTACCGATCCCTACAAAGCCGTTTATGAGATCGGGAACTTGCCCGAGGCCATTGAGAAGCTCACCCAAACTTCCCTGCGTAACGTGATTGGTGAACTCACTCTGGATCTCACCTTTACTTCCCGAGATTCCATCAATGCCAAGCTACGCAACATCCTGGATGAAGCTACAGATAAATGGGGCGTAAAGGTGAACCGCGTGGAGCTTCAGGAAATCCAACCTCCGGAAGAAATCCGCAACGCCATGGAAAAACAAATGCGGGCTGAACGGGATAAACGCGCCAAGATCCTCACTGCAGAAGGTGAAAGAGAATATCAGATTCGGGTTGCCGAAGGTGAACGTCAAGCCAAGATCACCCGTGCTGAAGGTGAAGCACAATCTCGCCTGCTAGTTGCTGATGCGGAAAAGAAAGCCATCCTGCTGGTTGCAGAAGCACTCCAGGGCTTCAATATCAACGCTGCAGAATATCAGATTGCACTCAAATACATCCAGGCCTTTGAAGGACTCGTTCAAAAGGGTGACAAAACCGTGGTATTGCCTTATGAATCCTCTGCCCTGCTGGGTTCGGTGAAGTCAATTTCTGAGATATTAGGTAAAAGCTAACAAGAGCTTGCGGTCGTACCATACAAGCTAAAAAGATTAGGGTGATTTTAGTTCAGCCATGAGCTAAAATCACCCTGGATTATTCTTGCTTACCGGATCAATTCTCAGCTATTGTTGTTCAGCAAGTCTCCTGGATAACACTGCCAGAGAGGCAAACATATCCACGTATTCCACGATGATATCCGGGGGCACAATGATCTTGTGGGGAGTGAAGTTCCAGATCGCTTTGATGCCGCTGTGCACCATAATGTCGGCAATCAATTGCGCCGCTTCTGGAGGCACGGTTATGATCCCAATCCGAATCTTTTGCTTCTGCGCCATAACGGTGAAGTCAAGCGCAGAATAGACCGGCACTCCATGCACTTCTGTGCCGATCAGGGAAGGATCATTGTCAAACCCGGCCACTATGGACAATCCACGTTGTGAGAACTCTTGATAGCCCAGAAGCGCACTGCCCAAATGCCCTACTCCCACCAGGAAACTGGATGAGGTGTCGCTCCAATTCAGCAGCTCTTCGATGGAACTCTGCAGAAGGGCGATTTCATAACCTGTTTTACTGGGACTGATATTGGTAAAAGCAAGGTCTTTGCGCACCAGGGTTTGATGCACATCGGCAAACACCGATATCTTGGTGGCAGAGACTGCTTTCAAACCCGCTCGTTTCATCTGCCGCAATACTTCGAGATACACCGGCAGGCGTTTCAGGGTTGAAGTAGGAATCTTAACCATGCTAACTCCTTATTCCAGAGGGAAGGCGTGGATTACTTCGCTAACATTGAACGTGGATAGGATAGCACCCAAAAGTACCGCTGCCACAATGAAGAGCTTGAAGTAATCCTGCGTTTTGAGCATGCTGATCATATCCGCATCGCGGGATAGATAGGCACTTGCAGCATAGAACTCTTCGCCGATCAGGGTAAAATCGCAGGTAGTAATGAAGAAAGGCACCTGAGTGATGGCATCTGTTGCCGCCACCTGAATAGCTCCGGTTTGGTTGCCGGTTTCGGTAAGCAGCAAGGCTTCAGCATTGAAGAAACCCATATAAAAGATAGTTGCCACTCTTTCCCGGATGGTGATTCCATTCACACCTGCGCAGAAGGGGAATTGATCGTAACTCACAAAGAAGATGTCGTTCTGATTGTAAGCATCCGGACGTCCCATCTCACTGTAGGAATTGCTGATAATCTCTTGAGCCAGAGGCAGCACCATATAGTCACAATGGGGATTGATTAGCCGGGTGTCATATTCCGCAGTCTTCTTGGAAATCTGGGCCAGAATCATCAAGCTGGCAATGGTGCAAACATCACCAAGAGTGCCCCAGCCCGGAACAAACATCACCGGGCGCCCCATCTCTGTGGCACGGCCGATGGAATTGTCAATCTCTTCCAAACCAGCAATTGGACGGATATAGACTTCCCTGCGTTTGGAGATGTAAATGGCATAGGAAAGCAAGATCAACATCAGGATTGTAGCAAACAGGGTCATCCACTTGGTGGAATCAAACCACTGCGAGATTGGATAAAACCAGTTCTCGCCATTCTCATCAGTGAAAACATCCGAGATTATAAATCCAGCCTTGGTATCAGTAGCCAGCACGCGATATTGATAGCTGCGCATGGCTTTCTCACGCCAGGTGAGCATGATCTTGCGCCAATCCTTGTCGCTTTCTGCCTTTTCTGCCTCCAGATAGGCTGGATGCCTGGTAATAAAATCCCATTCTGTTTTCAGCATTTCCAGCTCGGCTGATAGTTCTTCGGCAGAGTCTGGATTTTGAGCAAGCTGCTGTTCCAAATCCGTGATCCGGTTCTTGCGTTCTTCCATCTCTTGTTTAAATGCACTGCGGTAAAGCGGGACATCAAAATACAGCCCATTTTCGGGATCAGCGGCAATTCCCAATCGAGTATCAAACAAAAACCGCTTACTGGCTTCATCATATCCGGCAATGGGACTGAACACCGCATCCTCGTAAGGAATAGTGTGATCATAAGTTCGGGTCAAAGCATTGGAACGCATGCCCGGCACAAAGTCAAAATCCAATTGGGACATGCTGAGCACATCAAAGTGCAGCTTGCTGATATCCACACCATTGACATAGTTTGCACTGGCCTGGAATCTGCGGAAGTAGTCGTTATAAACAATATCCTGGCTTACGGTTTCAGCTTCATACTCCTTGGATTTAAGGAGCTTAACGCTGATTTCGGAATGCAGATTGCGGATATCCCGAAAGTTTTGCGGAAGCTTGAGCTCAATCAGATGATCCACATAGTTCTCGATCACTTCACCGATCTTTTGTCCATCCTGAGTGCTGAAGACAAACTTCACCTTATCTACTGTGTAGTTCTCGTTTTTGGAGATATCATAGTTGATTTTCAAACTCTTGTGTTTGGGATTTGCAAACTCGGCCAGGGTGATATAGGCCAGGGGTTTGCCAAATGATACCAGAATGTTATCGCCCTTGTCATTGATCTTATCCATCACCTGGTAATCCGGCAAAACAGGTAGCTCTTCAGAGCTGAGAACCCGGAAAGATTTTGCACTCACAACTGCCATCTGATCACTATAATCGCGATAGCTCAGTAGAGCATGATAATTATCCAGGTTAAGCTCGGAAGCAGGAAAATCCTGACTATGATAATATACGGAAGAGGCATACATATTGGGGATTTCGAAGATGGACAGGGCTGAATCCTGCCAGTTTTCCGCGATGCTGCCATCGTCTGCAATCATTGATTTGGGAATCAGCCAGGCTTGCCAGACGGCAATATCCCCCGAGCCGGTGGGAGGCATCCACTCAAAGTTGAAGCTGCCTTTGTCCGAAAGATAGACTGCGTGCAAAATCGCACTGTTACTCGGCGAATTGTCCTCGGGGATTACTTTCACCACTTCTGAAGCTGGTAAAACCTGTCCCCGTTCATTCACGGCAGCAATGCTATAGTAATAAGCGTTTCCAGCCATGGGAAAGGCATAGATACCGTCAGTTTGCACCAGTTTGAGACCGCTCATGGCTTTGCCATCTTTCTGGATTTCTTTGGATTTGTGATGCAGGGTGCGTCCCTTGGTCATCGCCAGCAAGGAGTAGGAATCCAGCAGGGAGCTAAGCAGGTCAGCGCGGATCGGGAACTTCTGATATAAAGGGCTGTCAGTTGCTTGACCTTTTTCCTTTCTGAGCTTAAGCGGTGAGCTTTCAAACTCGATCAGAGGCTGATCTCCAGAATCATAATAATACAGATACGGAGCCAATACGCCCATCTTGGGATCTACCTCCAACCAGGTAAGCAGAAACAGAGAATCCGGGCTTGCGCCACGATAGATATTGTATTTGATAATGCGGTGTTCTTTGGAAAGGGGTTTCCAGCGCAGAATAATCCCGCTACCATCATCATCTGGCATATCATATGCCGTAAAATCATTAAGTTGACTGGTCGTTGCCGAATTGGCAAACACGCCTGCTGAAAGCAAGACCAGCATCAGGATAGTGCACAATATAGCTTTTTTCATTTTTTTCCCCGGTACCGTAGGGTAAGGTTGCTGAGTGGGCTTTGAACCTGCCTGCGCAAAAGAGAGAGATACTCCCGGCGTGGAAACTATTTTGAATCCACGCCGGGAAGAAACTCTGAACTTTATTTCAACAGGCCAAACACATCATTGACCAGGAACTGAATACGCCCGATCAACAGTGAAATACGAGCCATAACGGTGAGCCCAAAGGAAGCACCGAAGCCTATCATCATATACCACTTGCCCACATTCACAAACTTCCCATATACACCACTATGCGCTTTGGAGAAGAAGAAATATAGCAAGACGGCAACAGTTCCCAACAGGATCAGGAAAAGGTTCACGGTTTCCACGGGGACCATAGCCTGGCGCATTTGCACCAGGATGCTGGCATGCATACCCATCGGCACACCCATACCCACCATCATCATATTGAAAGCGATGGGATAGCGGGAAAGCCAGGCCAGATTGCGGGTGAAACGAAAGAGGTACAGGATACCCAGGATCGCGGGAATAATCAGCACAAACTGATGTTTGATGATGATTGGTTGATACACGTAAGGCATGAACACACGCTCGAAGGTAAAGACCAGGCCATAGCCCAGAGAAATACCCACCAGCATCTGTTCCGCAGCTTGATAAAAGGGATTATCTTTGTAAAGGAAGGAGAAGATGCACAGCGTGAAAAAAGCTCCCACCAGATTGCTAAACAATTCGAAACTCATTTCTTCCTCCTCTTACACGTTTTGCCCACGGGCTTTCTGGATGAAATAACCAATGTTCCCAATCAGGATAAACACAATGATCATGATATGAGCAACGCTTTGGGCATTCATTCCGATGCGGGCAACCTTGAACTTGTATTGGGTGTTTCGGGTAAGCTGATTCAACTCCCGATACAGGAATTCACCCATTTGGTCACGCATTTCAGGAGTGATCCTGGTAACATCAATCACGGCTTTGCCTTCTTCTTCCTCGCGCAAACTATTGAGCAGGGCCAGATGCTCCGGATATTTGGAGGAAAATGCCACAAACTGCTCGTGACTGAACCTCGCTTTGGTCTGGGTCGTGATCTTGGAAAGCTCCAAACTGGATGCATCGTCCAAAATCTCCCGGCCAAAGGGACGACCTGGCAGGATTTTCTTGCCATCTTCATCCACATTCACCCGATAATCGATTGCCGGATCTCTATAAGCGGCGAAGATATCCACCAGTTTCTCATATTCAGCAGCACCCTTGAGTCCGGAGAGCATTCCGATTAGCTGACCAGACTGCAGGTAAGGATAGAGGTCTGCCGCCATCACAGCGGTGACGCCCACGGCTACATTCAAACCAAACTTGGGACGCGCATAAACGATCCAGGTCATTCCAGCCGAAGAACCGGAGAACTCCACCACAAGGTTCATTTCGCTGTAGTTATTTATGCCTTTCATTATCGGCAGGTTTTCCAGCTTGCGTCCTTCCGCATCAGTATTCATGGCATTGGCGATGTTATCACCCATTCCCATGATCATGGCGAAGGCCTGAGGTTTGTAACCAAAGTTACAATAGTCCACTCCACTTTGGATATTGGGGAACTCCTCTTTGACGCTGTTGATAGCGTAATCGATGATCGGTGCACCGGCTGGGAACCAGGTGAGGGCAAAGACTTTCACATTGCGCTCAAAGGCATGGCGCAGGATAGCCACTTCCATCGGGAAAAGCTCAGGCATTGTGGCAGCATCGTGATAGAAGCTCATCAGGATGGCGCGATCCTCACGGCCAGCCATGCTATCAATCATCTGATAGAGGTTTTCAGTGGGCGGAGTGGTTACGTTGTCCGAATCATAAGGAATCATCAGGGGAATGATAATCGCCAGGGCTACCACAATGTAGATCCAGCGGCGATCCAGCTTTTGCATTCTTTCGAATAAATTCATTTTATCGCTCTCCTTTATCAATCACCGCCGCCCAAATATGAGCGTTCGATTCCAAGCAAGATTTTCAAGGAAGTGGCCACAGAGCCCAATCCCACACCCAGTGCGATTCCGCGTTTGGAGGCAAGATTTGGCACGTCCAAAATCCATTGTGAAATTGTAGGCAGGTGCTTGGAGATCTTTACTCCCAGAGGCACCTGAGCCAGCATCACCACGATTGCCGCAACCAAAAGCACGGTTGCTTCCGGGCTACGGGCACGGAAGGCCTTGTAGGCTGCAGAAGCCATGTAAAAGGCCAAAAGTGAAAACATCGTAGCACTCATCGGCATCTGCATGTTTTCAAACATCCACATCAGCAGGCCGCCCTTTTGAGTGCCGCCAATGAACCCAGCCAGGGTGGTTACGATAAAACTGGCAAAGAAAAACCAACTGTATTGCCACTTGGGTCCCTTCCGTTTGATCTTGTTGGAGTGCATCATTGAGAGTGAAATCACACCCAAAAGCATGGCAAAACCTGAAGAGGCGTAAACCCAAGGCAGGTAGAATTGATTGTAGAATACTTCCTGGATGATGTAGTGTGGGCTGAATGCCCAGGCCACGAATATCAGTCCACCCAGAATCACTATTAGCAGTGGTATTGTCTTCTTCATGGAAAACCTCGTTTATTTCTCTGGTAACAGAAGGGTTAATCCAGTAATCTCGAACGACGCAAGGATGGCTCCCACAAGTACGATACTGGTGATTACAAACTTAAAATAGTCCTGAGCTTTCAGGTTTCCCAAAAGCATGGGCTCACGGTTCAGATAGGCGCTGGCGGCATAAAGCTCTTCGCCGATCAGGGTGTACTGGCAGGTCGTGATGAAGAAGGGAATCTGCGTCACGGCATCGGTACCGGCGATCTGCACAGCACCCACAGCGTTTCCGGTTTCCGTCATCAACAGCGCTTCCGCCGAGAAATAACCCATAAAGAAGTTCGTTGCCGCACGTTCGCGGACCATGATTCCATTCACACCTGCCACATAGGCAAATTGAACATTGGTAAGATAGAACACATTGTTGCGGTCGTAGGTATCGGGACGGCCCACGGCATAGTGAGCTTCCCGCACGATTTCCTGAGCTATAGGCATCACAATATAGTCATAGCACGGTACGATCAGCTTCGTATCATACTCGGCGGCTTTCTTGGCCACCAAACTCAGGATACCCATTGAGGCGATGGTCGCCACGTCTGAGAGCGAGCCATGACCCATGCAATAGAGCATCGGACGTCCCATCTCTGTAGCGCGGCCAATGGCATTGTCGATCTCCTGAAGCCCGGCAATTGGCCGGATATAAAGATCCTTGCCGCGTTTGGACAGGCTCACGAAGACCACCACGATGATGCAGAAGAGGATGGTGGCAATCAATGTGACAAACTTATTGGTATCAAACCAGTTGGAGATCGGCATCATATAGGTGTATTTGCCATCCACCATTTGAGGTTCGGATTCCACAAAAAGACCTCGGGCATCAGTCTTTACCACCCTAAAGGCCTGACTGCGGCTGAAGCTGTCATAAGCTTTCAAGACCTGCTTCAGGCGGCTGCGATTGCTTCCTGACTGCATTGCTTGAGCAACAATATCGCTGGTATAAGCATTGATTGTGGCTTG